>JAYUQJ010000332.1:0-3522 GCA_043756825.1 Betaproteobacteria bacterium
ACCGTCGGCGCCGGCGGCGTGTGGGGTTTGTTGGGCGACGAGCGGATGGCCAGCACCCCGGCCGGTGGCTCCGTTTGGACCTTCGCGATCAAGTGATCCGCCGGCTCAGGCCAGTGGCGGGGCTGATCCTGGCCCTGCCTGCCGCCTGGGCCTTGGCCCAGACGGCGGCACCGGCCGGCCGGCGCTTTGCCGACGAGCACATCCAACAGGGCAAGGCGCAGTACGACCGCACCTGCGCCCAGTGCCACGGCCGCAACATGGTCAATGCCGGCACCACGATCTACGACCTGCGCAAGTTCCCGGTCGAACAACATGAACGCTTCGTTGCCAGCGTCAGCCTGGGCAAGGGCAACATGCCCTCGTTCAAGGACGCGCTGTCGGCCGAGCAATTGCAGATGCTGTGGGCCTATGTGGGGAGCCGCGGTGGCAAAGAGCCTTGAGCGGGTGCTGGCAGGGGTCGGGTTGCTGGCCGGCCTGGCCTGTGGCCCGGCCGGCGCCGCGCCCTTGACAGTGTGCATGGCGGCCGACAACGCGCCGCTGTCGCATCAGGTAGGCGGCCAGTTGCGCGGGTTGGACGTGCGCATCGCCCAGGCGACAGCCACTGCCATGGGTCGCGAGCTGCAATTGGTGGCCTTCGAGACTGCCTACGAAAAAGAAAGCGCCCTGGTGCACGAGGTCGGCGCCCTGCTGGCCGCCGGTGTCTGCGAAGCCGCCAGCGGCTTTCCGCTGCTGGTCGGCGATCTGGGCCCGCCCAGCCGAGCCAGCTCGCGCACACCCGACTACCCCGGCGCCAAGCGCAAACGCGAGCGGCCCTACATCACGCTGGCGCCACTGGCGGCCAGCCGGGCCTACCAGGCCGTGACCCTGGGCGTGGTGCAGCGCACCGGTGCACCGCCGCTGGACCGCTTGACCGAGCTGGGGGATCGCAAGCTGGGCACCGTCAGCGGCACGCTGGCCAGCGCGGTGGCACTGACCTGGCGCAATGGTCTGCTGCGACCCAAGGTGGTCTCGCTGAGCCAGCGCGAGGACGCACTGGCCGAGCTGGCCGAGCCGGGAGAGCGCCGCTTTGACGCGGTATTGCTGCCGCTGGCGCTGTTCGACGGCTGGATGCTCACCCACCCAGGCCAGCCCCTGGTGGCTGCTGCCTACCGCCGGCCCATCGGCGTGAACCTGGGTTTTGTGACGCTGGAAACCGCCACCGAGGTACGCGCCGCGCTGGACCGGACGATCACCCAGGCCCGGGCCAGCGGCCAGCTGGCAGGCTGGGCCACTGCCGAGGGTGTGAGCTGGGCCGAGCCGGTGGCGCCCGAGGTGTCGCGCGGGCCGTCGCTGGCCGACCTGGCTGCGGATTGAGCCGGCAGCCCGGCGACCGCGACCTTCAACCACGCTACTCGGCCGCGATCTTCAGGAACAGGTCGCGGTCGGGTGCGAAGTTGGCATACAGCGGCAGCAGCGCGCCACCCAGCGCCCGCGCGTCCGAGCCGATGGTGCCCGACAGCAGCACCGGGCGGGTCACGCCCTCCCAGCTGTAGCGGTCCAGCGCCAGGCTCAGCTGGGCCTGCAGCGCGGCTTGAAGCTCGCGGCTGTAGCTGCCGTCCAGGATCACGCTCTCCAGGTCGAGCAGGCAGGCGGCGCTGTTGACCGCCAGGGCCAGCGCGGCGGCGGCCTGGCTCAGCCAGGCCTCGGTGTGCGGCAACCAGGGCGGCTGCAGCGCCCGCGCATCGGCCACGGCGGACAGGTCCAGCCCGGCAGCCTCGAAGGCCTGCTCCAGGTTCAGCAGCGAGGCCACGCTCAACAACTGCGGCGGCGCGGGTAGCCCGGCCAGGTCTTTGGGCCCGCCTGATGGCCGTCCAGGCCGCCCGGTCGCTGCCACCGCCAGCGGCAAGGACCCGACGGCGCCGGCATTGCCATGCAGGCCGCCGCGCAGATGGCTGTCCAGCACCAGGCCACCGCCGACAAAGGTGTCGACAAAGATATAGAGAAAACTCTGGATGCTGCGGCCACGGCCCGCCACCAGCTCGGCCACACAGGCAGCGGCCGTGTCCTTGACCAGGGCCACCGGCAGATCCGTCAGGGCCGCCACCTCGGCGCGCAGGTCCAGCCGCGGCCACAGCGCGGCCACCTCGGGCGGCATTTCCAGCAGGGTCTGCCAGCCACCCAGGTTGAGCGGCACCGCTATGCCTACGCCTTGCACGCGTTCGTACTCCAGCGGGCTGAGCAGGCTGCGGATTTCGGCCAGACGCGCGCCGATCTGGGCCAGCACCGGGCCAGGCGCCGGGTAGCGGTAATCCAGGGCCCAGCGGCGGCGCACCGCGCCAGTGAAATCCACCAGCAACACGTCGAAACTGCGCCGGCCGACCTTGATGCCCACCGCAAAGGCGCCGTCGGGGTTGAGTGACAAAGGCACCGACGGCTGGCCCACTTTGCCGCGCTGGGGCGCACCGCGCAGCAGCAGGCCGTCGGCCTCCAGGCGCTTGGTGATGATGGACACGGTCTGGGCCGTCAGGCGGGTGACCCGGGCCAGCTCGGCACCGGGCAAGGCGCCCTGCAGGCGGATGGCCTGCAACACCACCCGCTCGTTGTACTGGCGCAGCCCGCCCTGGCTGGACCCGCGGGGCTTGAGCCGGCTGGGGTCTATGCCTTTGAGCATCGTCGGGCTACCTGTGGAGCGAAGTCAAAGTGCCAGGCATGCAGCCGGGATGTCCTCGGGCTTCATCGCGCCGGTCATCACTGCCACGGTGTCGCTCATGCCGATCTGCCTGGGGTTGAGCAGCGCCGCGCGGCGGCCCAGGCGGGCCACATGGATGCGGTCGGCGATCTCGAAGACATGCGGCATGTTGTGGCTGATCAGGATCACCGGCAGGCCCTTGTCGCGCACCCGGCGAATCAGCTCGAGCACCATGTTGCCCTCCTTGACGCCCAGGGCGGCGGTGGGCTCGTCCAGGATCACCACATGCTCGGCAAAGGCCGCCGCACGCGCCACCGCCACGCACTGGCGCTGGCCGCCCGAGAGTGTCTCCACCGCCTGCTGCATCGAGCGTATGCCCACCTTCAGCTCGTTCATGCGTTCTATGCTCTGGGCCAGCATCGTCTTCTTGTCCAGCATGCCCAGCACCTGGCCCAGGAAGCCCGGCCTGCGCAGCTCGCGGCCCAGAAACAGGTTCTCGGCAATCGTCATCGCCGGGGCCACCGCCAGGTCCTGGTAGACGGTCTCGATGCCCACCCGGCGCGCGTCGATCGGGCTCTTGAAGTGGATCGGCTTGCCGTCGAGCTCGATCTCGCCCGCGTCGGGGAGGGTGGCCCCCGACAGGCACTTGATCAGGCTGCTCTTGCCCGCGCCGTTGTCACCGATCACGGCCAGGATCTCGCCCGCGCGCAGCTCGAAATCGGCACCGTCCAGCGCGGTGACCTGGCCGTAGCGCTTGACCAGGCCACGCGCCTGCATCACCAGTCGGTGTGTCGTCATCTCAACGGCCCCCCTTGCGTGAGAGCTGGTCCACCGTGACCGCCAGGATCACCAGG
>JAYUQJ010000333.1:0-9842 GCA_043756825.1 Betaproteobacteria bacterium
CGCGGTGGTGCTGGCGCAGCCGCGGCCAGGCCCAGCGCAGCGTGCAAGCGAGCGTGGCATCGGCCAGTGCCGACAGGTCGTCGGCCACCTGCTCGACGCTGACCAGGCCCTCGACGTCGCGCACCAGGGTGCGGAAGACCTCGGCATGGTGGGCATGTCGCAGGGTGTCGAGCAGGGCGTCTTCGTTGTCCTCGCCGGCGCGCTGCCAGGCGCGGTGGCGGTCGTCCAGCGAGCGGGTGTATTCATCGGCATCGAAGCGCTGGTGCAGCAGGCGCGGGTCGGCCAGCTCGTCGATCACGCCGGGGTGGCGCATCAGGTATTGCATCGGCCAGCGCGCCAGGCCCAGCAGGCGCAACAGGCGACGCATCACCTCGGGCCGCTCGACCAGCAGCGCCAGGTAGCTGTCGCGCCGCAGCAGCGGCTCGAGCCAGTCGATGAAGCGCAGCGCGGCGGCCTCGGTGCAGCTGGCATCAATCACGCAATCGGCGGTGCGTTCGATCAGCCGGCCCAGGCGCAGCTTGCTTTCGTCGCGCAGGTTGAGCACCCGGCTCTGACCGCGCCAGTGGCGAACCCGATCGGCCAGCCCGGCCGGCAGTTTGTCCAGCAGCGCATCACTGTCGATGGCCAGGGGCTCGGGGCCGCAGGTCTTGCAGCCATTGCGCCCGTTCTGACCGACGGCAGGGGCCCGGCCGTCGTGCAGCAGCATGTCGAATTCGGTGGCCACCAGTTCACGGATCTCGCACAGCCGGTCCAGCAGCTCGCAGGCTTCGGGCTTGCAGACCGCCAGGCCCAGCGACGCGGCGATCCACGCCAGGTCGGCATCGGCGGTGGGCAACAGGTGGGTCTGCTGGTCGTCCAGGTACTGGATCCGGTGTTCGACCTGGCGCAGAAAGGTGTAGGCCGCCGACAGCTTGTCGGCGGTCTCGGGTTTCATCAAGCCGCGCCCGGCCAGGCGTTGCAGGCTCTTGAGGGTGGAGCGGGTGCGGATCTCGGGGAACTGGCCGCCGCGCACCACCAGCAGCAGTTGCACGATGAACTCGATCTCGCGGATGCCGCCGCGCGAGAGCTTGACGTCATTGGCGCGCTCGGGCCGGCCGGCGGCGCGGCGCTGGGCTTCTTCGCGGATCTTGCGGTGCAGCTGGCGCAGGCCCTCGAAAATGCCGTAATCCAGGTAACGCCGGTAGACAAAGGCACTGACCAGCGCGCGCAGGGGCAGCGCCCGGCCCGAGCTGATCGCCGCCTGCGGCGCCACCACCCGGCTCTTGAGCCAGGCAAAGCGCTCCCACTCGCGGCCCTGCACCAGAAAGTATTCTTCCAGCATGCCCAGGCTGACCACCGCCGGGCCCGAGTTGCCGTTGGGCCGCAGCGCCAGGTCGACCCGGAAGACGAAGCCGTCGTCGGTGGTTTCGCCGATCAGCATGTACAGGCGTTGCGCCAGCTTGCTGAAGTATTCATGGGCGCTGACCGGCAGGCGGCCGCCGGTCTGGCCATCGTCCTCGTAGACATAGATCAGGTCGATGTCGGACGAGACATTGAGCTCGTGCGCGCCCAGCTTGCCCATGCCCACGATCCAGAAATCGATGGTCCGGCCCTGCGCATCCAGCGGCGGACCGCTGCGCTCGTCCTGGTCGGCGCGGGCGGCGGCCAGCGCGATCTCGAGCGTGGCCTCGGCCAGGCGGGTCATGGTGCCGGTGATGGTGGCCAGCGCTGCGCCCTGCTCTACATCCAGCACCGCAAGGCGCTCCAGCACCAGCTGGCGCGTCACCCGCAGTGCCGACGCCAGCGGCCGGCCGGCGGCCTGCAACTGCAGCACCAGGGCGGTGATGGTGGCCGCGTCGGGCGGGCCGGCGGGCAGCAGCGGCAGTTCGGCGGCATAGCGCCGGCGCACCCTCTGCACGAAACGGCTGTGCGCAGCCTGGGCCGGCGCTGCGTCGGCGGTGTGAAGTTCAGTGGCCATGGGGCGCGCCGGGCACTGTGCTAGATTGAAGCGCAGTCAGCCCGGCGTCCGGGCCCGCGCTGGCCCACCCGTCCCGGCAAGCCCGCAGCGCGCCGCGAGACCTCAGGTGCCACCCGCTGGTTGGTGCTCCTCATCCATGTCCCTCACGTTGTCATCAGCAGCGGCGCGCCCACAGGCCGGGTCTGGGTGGCGCCGCGCATCCCGTGTTGCGCTGAGGCTGCTGTTCTGGTTGTTGTTGGGTCTCTGGGGCCTGACCCTGGTGCTGTGGCTCGGCTTGCACTGGTGGATTCTGCCCCGCCTGGATGATTGGCGCCCGCAGCTGCAAGCACAGGCCAGCCGCGCACTCGGGCATCCGGTGCAGATCGGCCAGATCCAGGTGCAGAGCTCGGGCTGGGTGCCGGCCTTCACCCTGCACGAGGTGGTGCTGCGCGACGCGCGCGGGCGTGAAGCCCTGCGCCTTCCCAGGGTGTCGGCGGCGCTGTCGGCCCGCTCGCTGCTGGGCCTGAAGCTGCGCTTCGAGCAGCTGTTGATCGAGGGCGCCCGGCTCGAGGTGCGCCGCGATGCCCAGGGCCGCTGGCATGTGGCGGGGCTGGACATGGACCAGGCCCAGAGCGAGGCGGCGGCCTCGCTGGAGGGCAGCGCGGCGGCCGACTGGCTGTTCGAGCAGCAAGAGTTCGTGGTGCGTGGCGCAACCCTGCGCTGGGTCGACGAGCAGCGTGGTGCGGCACCGCTGCAGCTCAGCGATGTGGTGCTGGTGATGCGAAACCCGGGCCGGCGGCATGAGTTCCGCCTGGACGCCACGCCACCCGTCGAGTGGGGCCAGCGCTTCTCGCTGCGGGTCCTGGCGCGCAGCCCCGTGCTGGCGCGGGCCGGCGACTGGCGGCGCTGGAAGGGCTCGGTCTATGCCGACCTGCCGCAGGTCGATGTCAACGGCCTGCGCCAGCAGGTCGACCTGCCGGTGGACCTGCAGCACGGCCGGGCGGCGTTGCGCGCCTGGGTCGATTGGGACCAGGCCCTGCCGCAGGCGCTGACCGTCGACGCTGCGTTCAGCGATGTGTCGGTGCGCTTGGCGCCGACGCTGCAGCCGCTGGCCTTTGCCCAGCTCAGCGGCCGATTCGTGGCCGACCGCTCGCCCGGCGGGGTGTCGCTGGGCATCCACGGCCTGGCCTTCACCACCGGCGCGGGCCAGGTCTGGGCGGCCAGCCAGCTGGCGGCGCGCTGGCGCCAGGTGCAGGCCTCGACACTGGCCGATGCAGGCCGGCTGCAGCCGGTGACGGGCGGCGAATTCAGCGCCGACCGGCTCGACCTGGCAGCCCTGGCCGATCTGGCCGAGCGCCTGCCCATCGGGCGCGGCCTGCGCCAGCTGCTGGACCAGCTCAACCCCGAGGGCACGGTGCGGGGTCTGTCGGCGCGCTGGGACGGACCGCTCGACGCGCCGCGCAGCTACCAGGCCCAGGCCCGGGTCAGTGATCTGGCGATCGCTGCGGCGCCCTCGCCCGAGCCCGGCGGCATCGGCCGACCGGGCTGGCGCGGCGCCGATTTGAAGCTGCAGGCCACCGAGGCGGGCGGCGAGGCCGACCTGGCGCTGGTCGACGGGGCGATAGAGCTGCCCGGCGTGTTCGACCCGGCGGTGGTGCCGGTCACGCGTTTTGGGGCCCGGCTCCAATGGCGCATCGCGCCGGGGCGGGCCTCACCGGTGCCGGCGGGCGCGGCGCCGGCCGAGCCGCGCATCGAGCTGAGCCTGTCCGGGGTGCAGTTTGACAACGCCGACGGTCGCGGCAGCTTCCAGGCTGAGTGGCAGACCGGGCCGGGCAGCGGATTTGGCAAGGGCGGGCGCCTGCCAGGGCTGCTGGCGCTGAGCGGCCAACTGGCCGAGCTCAAGGCCGACCGGGTGGGGCGCTACCTGCCACTGGGCGTCAGCGAGGAGGCGCGCATTTGGGTGCGGCGTGCCGTCACCGGCGGTACGGTGCGCAATGCCGGCTTTCGGGTGCAGGGCGACTTGTGGGACTTCCCGTATGTCAACCGCCGCGACGGTGAATTCCGCCTGACCGGCCAGCTCCAGGATGTGACCCTGGCGCCCATCCCCTCGGTGGCACCCGGCGGCGCCGAACCGGCCTGGACCTCGCCTTGGCCGGCCTTCGCGTCGGTCAGCGGCGAACTGGTGTTCGAGCGCAATGCCATGCATTTCCAGCAGGTCAGCGGCCGGCTGTGGGGGCTGGAGCTGAGCGAGGTGCAAGGCCGGATCCGCGAACTTTCGGCCCAGGCCCTGCTGGAAGTGGACGGCCAGATCCGCGGGCCGGCCAGCGACATGTTGCGCTACCTGCACAGCACGCCGGTGGGCGAGTGGACCGGCAACGGCCTGGCCGAGACCACGGTGGCCGGCAGCGCGCATTTGCACCTGGCGCTGACCGTGCCGCTGGCGAATGCCGCCGACACCCAGGTCAAGGCGGTGGTGCAACTGGCCGGCAACGATGTGCGGTTGCGGCCCGACCTGCCCCCCTTGCCCGGTGCGCGCGGCCGGGTCGAGGCGACCCAGAAAGGGTTCCAGGTGATCGGCCTGCGCACCCAGCTGGCCGGGGGTGATGCCCAGATCGACGGTGGCACCCAGGCCGATGGCAGCCTGCGCTTCAACCTGGCCGGCCAGGCAAGCGCCGAGGGCCTGCGGCGTACGCCCGAGCTGGGCCCCCTGGTGCCGCGCCTGGCGCACCGGATGAAGGGCCAGGCCAGCTACAAGGCCCTGGTCGGCCTGCAGGCCACCCACACCGAATGGCAACTGGCCAGCAATCTGCAGGGCATGGCGATCGACCTGCCGGCGCCGCTGGCCAAGCCGGCCGACACGGCCCAGTCATTGCGCCTGGGCTTCATCGGTGCGATCGACCCGGCTGTGCGGGCCACTCCGGCCGGCCGCGCGCTCGCCGTGCCGCCCGGCGATGCACGGCGCGACCTGCAACAGGACTGGTTGCGCCTAGAGCTGGGCCCGCTGCAGGCCAGCCTGGTGCTGGACCACACGCCGGCTGGCAGCCGGCTGGCGCGCGGGGCGCTGGCCTTCCAGACCAAGCTGCCCGAGCCGCAGCCGGGCGGGGTGGTGGCGCTCAAGCTGGGCCGGCTGGACCTGGACGCCTGGCGACCGATCGCCGAAGCCGCCGCCTGGGGCGTCGAGCCCGAACCTGGCCCCGGCCCGCTGACGGCATCCGCCGCGCCCGCCGGCCGCCCGGCCGGCACCGCGCCGTCGGTGGCCCCCGCTGCAGCCGGGTCCGACGGGCTCAGCGCCTGGTTGCCCGGCTCGGTAAAGCTCTCGGCGTCCGAGCTGCTGGTCAGCGGACGCCGCCTGACCAACGCCAACCTGGACCTGACCCGGCTGACCGCACTGCAGGATGCCGGCTGGCGTGTCAGCGGCCAGGCCGACCAGGTTGCGGGCATGGCGGATTTTCTGGCGCCGCGGCGCGCCGGCGGCGCGGGTCGGGTGGTAGCGCGGCTGTCACGCCTGTCCTTGCCTCCGGCCGAGGCCGAGACCGTGGTGGACGAGGTGGCGCGGCTGCTTGACAGCGCGCCGGCCAGCATGCCGGCCCTGGACATCGAGGTCGAAGCCTTCGAGCTGCGCGGCCGCCAGCTGGGCCGGCTGGCGGTGGAGGCGGTCAACCAGGTGCAGGTGCCGGCGGCCGGGCGGGCCGGCGCCAGCGAGTGGCGCCTGAACAAGCTCAGCCTGGCCAACCCGTACGCCCGCTTGTCGGCCACCGGGCGCTGGACCGCGCAAGCCGGCCGCCCGCAGCGCCAGATGGCCCTGGACTTCACCCTCGACGTGGCCGACGGTGGGCTTTTGCTGCAACGCCTGGGCAAGGGCAAATCGGTGCTGGGTGCGCCGGGGCAGATCCGTGGCAACCTGGGCTGGACGGGGTCGCCGCTGGAGCTTGATCTGCCCAGCCTGCAGGGCAAATTGGCGCTGGCGATGAAGGCCGGCAAGTTTCTCGATGCCGATGCGGGTGCCGCCAGGCTGCTGGGTGTGCTGAGCCTGCAGGCCTTGCCGCGCCGCTTGCTGCTGGACTTTCGGGATGTGTTCGAGGCGGGTTTTGCCTTCGACACCTTCAGCGGCGACGTGCAGATCGAGCAGGGCGTGGCGCGCACCGAGAACCTTCGGGTGCGTGGCGCCCAGGCCGTGGTGCTGCTGGCGGGCCAGGCCGATATCGCGCGCGAAACGCAGGACCTGCAGGTGTTGGCGCTGCCCGAGCTCAACACCGCCAGTGCGTCGCTGGCCTATGCGGCAGTGAACCCGGCGGTGGCACTGGGCGCCTTCATCGGTCAGTGGCTGCTGGGCGAGCCCTTGCGCCAGGCCAGCGCGCGCGAGTTCCGCATCACCGGCAGCTGGGACGCCCCCAAGGTCGACCGCATCGAGCGGTCCATCCTGACGCCGCTGCCGGCGCTGGCGGCCCGCGCCGGCAAGGCGGGCGATGATGCGGCGTCAGCGGCGGCGGCCTCCGCAGCCGCTGCTGCTGCTGCTGCTGCAGTGCCGGCCTCGCGCGCGCCCTGACCGCTGCTGTCTTGTCTTACTCCCGTCCTGCCGAGCCCGCCATGCTGCCCACCCTCTCGGTTGCCGCCCTGCAGATGGTCTCCACGCCCGACCTGGCCCGCAACCTGGCCAGCGCGCGGCGGCTGATGGCCGAAGCGGCCGATGCCGGCGCGCGCCTGGTGGCCCTGCCCGAGTACTTTTGTCTGCTGGGCCGAACCGACCGCGACAAACTGGCGATCGCCGAGGCCCTGGGCGACGGCCCGATCCAGGCGATGCTGGCCGAGGCCGCGCAGCGCCTGGGTCTGTGGGTGGTGGGCGGCACCCTGCCACTGCGCACCGCCGACCCCGAGCGGGTACGCAACAGCCTGCTGGTCTGGAACCCCCGGGGAGAGCGGGTGGCCCGCTACGACAAGATCCACCTGTTTGCCTTCGACAACGGCCGCGAGCGCTACGACGAAGGCCGGGTGCTGGAGCGCGGCGACGCACCGCTGGCCATCGACATCGAGGGCTGGCGGGTCGGCCTGTCGGTCTGCTACGACCTGCGCTTCCCCGAGCTGTACCGGGCCCTGATGACGCCGCCTTGCGACCTGATCGTGGTGCCGTCGGCCTTTACCCACACCACCGGCCAGGCCCATTGGGACCTGCTGCTGCGCGCCCGTGCGGTGGAAAACCAGTGCTATGTGCTGGCGCCGGCCCAGGGCGGCCTGCACGAGAACGGCCGCCGTACCTGGGGCCACAGCCTGCTGTGCGACCCCTGGGGCGAGCTGCTGGCCCAGCAGCCCGAGGGCGAGGCGGTGGTGGCCGGCCTGCTGGACCGGGCACGCCTGGCCGCCGTGCGCCAGCAGCTGCCGGCGCTGGCACACCGGCGGCTGTGAGCCGGCATGATCGAAATCCGCTCAGTCGCTCAGTCGCTCAGGCCAGTTCGGCCCGGCGTGGCAGGTCGGCGCCGCGGCGGGCACAGGTGAGTGCGGCCGCTCGGGCGGCAAAGCCCAGGGCCTGGGTCAGTGCCGCTGCGTCGATGCAGGCGATGCCCTCGGGGGTCAGGCGCTCGGTTTCGGCCAGCCAGGTCAGCAGCGCGGCCTGAAAGGTGTCGCCCGCGCCCACGGTGTCCACCACCACGGCCGGCACTGGCGCCTGGGTGATGCAGGCCTTGCGGGTGTAGCCGACGGCGCCCTCGGCGCCGCGCGTCACCACCACCAGCGGCGTGCCTGCGGCCATGGCGCCTTGGGCAAAGTCGTCCAGGCTGCGGCCGGGGTAAAGCAGGGCCAGGTCTTCATCGCTGAGCTTCAGCAAGTGGGTGCGCGGCAGCATCCACTGCAGCGTGGCGCGCCAGCTGTCCAGGTCGGGTTCGACGTTGGTACGGATGTTGGGGTCATAGCTGATCACGCTGCGCCGGTATTCGCGTTCCACCAGGGCGCGCTGGGTCGCGCCCACCGGATGCACCACCATCGCATAGCTGCCGAAGTGGAAGGCCCGGGCCGCCGCCGGTATGGCCGCCAGATGTTCGGGCTGCAGCAGGCGGTCGGCTGCACCATGGCCGTAAAAGGCATAGGACGGCACGCCGCGCGCGTCCAGCCCGATCAGGCTGAGGGTCGTGGGGGCGTCGATGCGGGCCACCGCATCGGCCCGGATGCCCTCGTCGGCCAGGGCGCGCATCAGCCGTTCTCCCGCAAAGCCGCTGCCGATGCCGCCGCAAAAGCCCACCGGCTGGCCCAGCCGCGCCAAGCCCAGCGCCACATTGAAGGGCGAGCCACCGATGCGCCCGTCAAAACCGATGCCGGTGGGCGTGTCACCGGTGGCAAACACGTCGAACAGCGCCTCGCCGCAGACGATGAACATGGGGGTCTCCTTGGGCTGCGCCGCTCGGTCGTGGCGGTCGGTGGGTGGTGGTTTGATCGGGAGTGGGATTCGGGAAAACCCTTTTGTCAATCAACTTGATTTATTTAAACACGGTCTTCACAATCACGCCATCGGTTCAATCCCGAACAGCGGGACACAAGGCAGCGGGCTGCCCCGGTGCTTGCTCAAACCGATCCACCCCTTGACCTTCCAACCGGAGACACCCATGCGTTACAAGACCCCTGTGATTGCTTGCGCCCTGACACTGGCCCTTGGCAGCGCGTTGGCTGCCGGCGAGCCGGTGATCGGCCTGATCACCAAGACCGACACCAACCCCTTCTTCGTGAAAATGAAGGAGGGCGCCGAGGCTGCGGCCAAGGCCAAGGGCGCCAAACTGATGAGTGCGGCGGGCAAGAAAGACGGCGACAACGCCGCCCAGGTGGCCGCGATCGAGAACATGGTCGCCAAGGGCGCCAAGACCATCCTGATCACGCCCAGCGATGCCAAGGCCGTCATCCCGTCGATCAAGAAGGCCCAGGACAAAGGCGTGATGGTGATCGCGCTCGACAGCCCCACCGACCCCGAATCAGCCGTGGACGCGCTGTTCGCCACCAACAACTACAAGGCCGGTGAGTTGATCGGCCAGTACGCCAAGGCGGCGTTTGCGGCACAGACCGGTGGCAAGCCGGTGAAGATCGCCACGCTCGACCTGTTCCCCGGCCACCCGGTGGGCGCGCAGCGCCACAACGGCTTCCTCAAGGGCTTTGGCCTGGCCGCCCACGACGCCAAGAGCAACGAGCTGAGCAAGCCCGCCGAGGTGGTGTGCATGGCTGACACCGACGGCAATCAGGCCAAGGGCCAGACCGCGATGGAGAACTGCCTGCAGAAGAACCCCGACATCACCCTGGTCTACACGATCAATGAGCCGGCCGCCGCTGGCGCCTACAACGCGCTGAAGAAGGCCGGCAAGGACAAGAGCGTGATGATCGTGTCGGTGGACGGCGGCTGCGACGGCGTCAAGGACGTGGCCGCGGGCAAGATCGCCGCCACCGCGCAGCAGTACCCGCTGAAGATGGCCTCGATGGGGGTGGAGGCCGGCGTCGAGTACGCCAAGACCGGCAAGAAGGTGGCCGGCTACACCGACACCGGCGTGATGCTGATCGCCAACAAGGCGGTGGCTGGCGTCGACAGCAAGGACGCCAAGACCGGCGCCGAGCTGTGCTGGGGCAAGAAGTGAATCTGCGGGTTTGAGGCCTGCCGCCACCCACCGAGGACCCGTGATGACCCAGCACTGGAAGGAACGATTGCCGCCGATCGGCCAGCTCGGGCCCTTCATCGCGCTGATACTGGCCTGCGCCTTCTTCGGCGCCACCACCGAGCAGTTCTTCAGCGGCGAGAACTTCTCGCTGATCCTGCAGCAGGTGATGGGGGTGGGTGTGATCGCCATCGGCCAGACCCTGATCATCCTGACCGCCGGCATCGACCTGTCCTGCGGCATGGTGATGGCGCTGGGCAATATCGTGATGACCAAGTTCGCGGTCG
>JAYUQJ010000334.1:0-3511 GCA_043756825.1 Betaproteobacteria bacterium
GCGCGCTGGCCCCGCTCGAGCGCACGGCTGATGGCGTAAAGCCCGGTGGCCAGCAGCGGGGCCACCAGCAGGAAGCCGGTGAAAGCGCCTGCCAGCAGCCAGAAGCGGTCGCGCGCCAGCGCGATCAATGCCGCGCCGAAGGCGGCCAGTGCCAGACCATGCAGCAGACCCGGCAAGGGGCAGCGCACCAGGTCGCGCCAGCCACGCGCCAGCCAGCCCAGCGGCCGCAGCACCGGGATGTTGCGGACGCCGAAGCGGCGGGATTCAAGCAGGGCAGGGCGGTCGCGCATGGGGTCGGGCAAGCCCCGCATCTTGCGGACGCAGTGACCCATCGATTTTGATCAAAGACAAGTCGAAGCCAGGTTCAGGGCTCGAGGCGGATGCCCTTTTCACGGATCAGGCGCGCCCACCGTGCTTGTTCCCGCAGGGTGAAGAGGGCCACCTCCTCGGGTGTGCTGGGGATCAGCGCCAGCGCCAAACCGTCGAAGCGCGCCTTCATGGCAGGGTCTTTCAGGATCCGGGTCACCTCGGTATTGAGCCGCGCCACGACAGCGGCCGGCGTGGCCTTGGGCACCACCATCGCAAACCAGATGCCCGTCTCGTAGCCCGGGTAGCCCGATTCGGCAATCGTCGGCACGCCGGGCAGCAAGGCCAGGCGCTGGGTGCCGGTCAGGCCCAGGGCGCGCAGCTTGCCGGCCTTGATGTGGGGATGGGACGTCAGCACCACGTCAAACATCACCTGCACCTGGCTACCCAGCAGGGCAGTGAGCGCCGGCGCGCTGCCGTTGTAGGGCACATGGGTCATCTCGATGCCGGTGGCCACCTTGAACAGCTCACCGGCCAGGTGCAGCGGGTTGCCATTGCCGACCGACGCGAAATTGAGCGAGTCCGGCTTGGATTTGGCCAGTTCGACAAAACCCTTGAGGGTGGTGACCGGCAGCTCGGCCGGCACCACCATCACCAGCGGCGACGACGCCAGCATGCTGACCCCGGCGAAATCGGCCTTGGGGTTGTACGGCAGCCGGCTGTAGAGCAGCGGATTGACCGCCAGGCTGGCCGAACTGCCCATGAACAGCGTGTGGCCGTCTGCGGGCGATTTGGCCACGGCATCGGCGCCGATGATGGTGTTTCCGCCGGGCTTGTTTTCCACCACCACCGGCTGGCCCAGGGCACGGCCCAGCGGCTCGGCGATGGCACGCGCCAGTTGATCGGTCGATCCCCCGGCGGCATAGGGCACCACCAGCTTGACAGGCTTGACCGGGTAGGTCTGGGCCTGCACCAGCGTGGCAGCCAGCGCCGTCAGTGCCAGGCACCAGGCGCGGCGGCCTGGACGCTTCAGTTTGGATGTCAAGGGGCGGTTCCTCGGGTAAAGGGTGGCGTTGCGGTTTGAACGCCTGGCTGCCAGTATCAGGCCAGCAGCCGCTGCGCCGCCTGGCGCAGGCAGTCGGCGCTGCCATCGGCCAGTGCCACGCCCTGGGCCTGGTCCAGCCCGGCGTAGTGCCGGTCCATGGACCGGTTGTAGAGCGGGTCGTAGTGGTCGCGCATCATCTGCCCAAACACTTCGGCCCAGGCGCCGGCACGCGCCAACGCCTGCCACTGCAGCACCGTCTCGCGCCCGCGCAGCGCTGCCAGGCCATCGAGCAGGCCGCAGAAGGCCTCGGGCCGGTCGGCGAAGAAACCGTAGTCCTCCAGCAGCAATTGCACCCGGGCCGCATCGCCCATGTCCACCCGCAGTACCTGGCGGGTGGCATGCATCCGTGCGATGAGCGCATCGGGCACCTGCAGGCGGCCGATCTTCTTGCTTTCGCTCTCCACGTACACCGGCCGGGCCGGGTCGAGCAGGCGCAGGGCCTGCCAGAGCCGGGAGTCGAAGCATTTCTGGGTGGGTTGCGGCCTGTCAGGCAGACCGCCCAGGATCGACCCGCGGTGCCGGGCCAGGGCCTCGAGGTCAAGCACCTGCGCGCCCTCGGTGGCCAGGGCCTGCAACAGGCGGGTCTTGCCGCTGCCGGTGCGGCCGGCCAGCACCCGGAAGTCAAAGCGCGCCGGCCAGTCAGCCAGGTCCTGGCGCACCACCGCCCGGAAACCCTTGTAGCCGCCAGCCAGCTTGGCGGTGCGAAAGCCGATCTGGTCCAGGAACCAGGCCAGCGCGCCCGAGCGCTGGCCGCCACGCCAGCAGTAGACCAGGGGCCGCCAGTCGCGCGGCTTGTCGGCGATCCAGCGGTCGAGGTGGTCGGCGATGTTGCGGGCGACCATCGCCGCACCCAGCTTGCGTGCCTCCAGCGACGAGGTCTGGACATAGAGGGTGCCGACCACGCGGCGCTGCTCGTCGTCCAGCACCGGCCAGTTGATTGCGCCAGGCAGGTGGTCCTCGGCAAATTCGGCCGGCGACCGGGCGTCGATGACCGTATCGAAGCCGGCCAGGCCGGCAGCCGACTCGGCGGCGGTGATGCTGCGCAAGGCCATCTCAGCGCAACGGTGCTGCCGCGTCGAGCAATTCGGATTCGATCTGCAACTGGGCCCGGGTCTGCTGCAAGGCCGGGCCGTCGACCAGGAAGGTGTCCTCGACCCGCTCGCCCAGCGTCGTCACCTTGGCCAACTGCAGATTGATGTTGTGGCGCGCCAGCACCCGGGCGATGGCATAGAGCAGGCCGGACCGGTCGCTGGTGCTGACCGACAGCAGCCAGCGCTGGGCCCGCTCATCGGGCCGCAGCGAAACCCGGGGCGTGATCGGGAAGGACTTGACCCGCCGTGAGACCCGGCCCCGCTTGGGGTCGGGCAGCGGGCCGTCGCTCTGCAATGCCAGCACCAATTGGGTCTCGATCAGCGAGATCAGGTCGCGGTAGCTGCCGACATCGGCCGCTTCGCATTGCGGATGGATCACCTGGAAGGTGTCCAGCGCAAAGCCGGTGCGGCTGGTGTGGACCTTGGCGTCCTGGATCGAGAAGCCAGCGCCGTCGAAATAGCCGCAGATCCGCACGAACACGTCCGCCCGGTCGGGTGCATAGACCAGCACCTGCAGGCCGTCGCCCACCGGGCTGGGCCGGGCCCGCACCACGGCCTGCGGCGGGTCGATGTGGCGCCAAAGCACGCGCGCATGCCAGGCGATCTCACTGGCGTCGTGGCGGGCAAAGTAGCTCAGCTCCAGGGTCTTCCACAGCGGCCCTTCGGTGCCAGGCAGGGCGCTGTGCAGGGCCAGGATCTGGCGTGCCTCCTGCCGGCGCGCTTCCAGGTCGGCATCCAGGTTGGGCTTGGCACCGCCCAGGGCGCGCAGGGTGATGCGGTAGAGATCCTCGAGCAGCTTGCCCTTCCAGGCATTCCAGACCTTGGGGCTCGTGCCCCGGATGTCGGCCACGGTGAGCAGGTACAAGGCGGTCAGGGTGCGCTCGTCGCGAACCCCGGCAGCGAAGCCCGCAATGACGTCGGGGTCCGACAGATCTTCCTTCTGCGCCACGTGGCTCATCTTCAGGTGCTGGCGCACCAGGAACTCGATCAGCGCGGCGTCCTCGCGTGC
>JAYUQJ010000335.1:0-3510 GCA_043756825.1 Betaproteobacteria bacterium
TCGAGCGGCCCAGCTCCAGCTGCATCTTCACGTCGGCGATGCGGTGGCGCAGCGCCTGGAAGGTGGCCAGCGTGACGCCGAACTGCTTGCGGGTGTTCATGTACTCCACCGTCACGGCCACCAGCTTGTCCATCGCGCCCACGCCCTCGGCGCAGGCTGCGGCGATGCCGAAATCCAGCGCCCGCTCCAGTGCCGGCCAGCCGTCGGCGGTGACCAGGGTGGCGGTGGCGCCGTCGAGCATCAGCTCGCCGGCACGGCCGCCGTCCTGGGTGGGATAGCCGCTGACCTTGACCCCGGCTGCCGAGCGGTTGACCAGGAACAGGCCGATGCCGTCGGCATCCGTGGTGGCGCCGTGCAGGCGGGCCGAGACCACGAACTCGTCGGCCTCGTCGGCGGCGGGCACCACGCATTTCAGGCCGCTCAGGCTCCACAGCTCGGCCTTGGGGCTGGCGCTGGTGGCCACATGGCGGGCGTTGTAGCGGCCGGCGCGCTCTTGCAGCGCCGGCACCACCAGCGCCTCACCGGTGGCGATGCGCGGCAGCCAGGCCGCCTGCAGGTCCATCGGACCGGCGTCCAGCAGCGTGGGCACCACCAGCGCGGCGGCGGCATAGGGGGCGTTGACCAGGCCGCGGCCCAGCTCTTCCATCACCAGCATGGCCTCGACCGGCCCTAAGCCCATGCCGCCCTCGGCCTCGGGCACCAGCAGGCCGGTCAGGCCCAGCTCGGCCAACTCGCTGTAGACCTCGCGGGTCTTGCCGCCGGCCTTGGCCAGCGCATGGCGGCGCGGGAAGTCGAAGCCCTTTTCCACCCACTTGGCCACCGCGTCGCGCAGCGAGTTCTGGTCGTCGGAGAAATTGAAGTCCATGTTCTTGCCTCTGGCTCAGCCGAGCACGGTTTGCGACACGATGTTGCGCTGCACTTCATTGCTGCCACCGTAGATGGTGGTCTTGCGCATGTTGAAGTAGGTGCCGGCCAGCGGCGCCAGCACGCCGGCGCCGGCATAGTCGCCTTGCCAGCCGGCGGATTCCAGTGCGTCGGCGTGGTAGGGCGGGCTCAGCGGGCCGGCGGCCAACATCATCAGCTCGGCATAGCGCTGCTGCAGCTCGCTGCCGCGGATCTTCAGCAGGCCGGCGATGTCCAGGCTCTGCTTGCCACTCTTTTCGGCCGACAGCACCCGCAGCACCAGCATCTCGAGTGCCACCACGTCCACCTCCAGCAGCGCGATCTGGTCGCGGAAGCGCGGCTCGTCGTACACCCCCTCGGCCTTGGCGATGCGCTTGACCCGCTCCAGCTCGCGCTTGGCGCGGTTCACGTCGGCGATATTGGTGCGCTCATGCGCCAGCAGATGCTTGGCATAGGTCCAGCCCTTGTTCTCTTCGCCGATCAGGTTCTCGGCGGGTACCTGCACGTTGTCGAACCAGACCTCGTTGACCTCGTGCTCGCCGTCCATCGTGACGATGGGCCGCACGCTGATGCCGGGGCTGTGCATGTCGATCAGCAGGAAGCTGATGCCGGTCTGCGGCTTGCCCTCGTTGCTGGTGCGCACCAGGCAGAAGATCCAGTCGCCGAACTGGCCCAGCGTGGTCCAGGTCTTCTGGCCGTTGACGAGGTAATGTTCGCCCTGCCTTTCCGCCTTGCACTTCAGCGAGGCCAGGTCGGAGCCCGAGCCCGGCTCGCTGTAGCCCTGGCTCCACCACACGTCGCCGCTGGCGATGCCGGGCAGGAAGCGCTGCTGCTGGGCCGGCGTGCCGAAGGCCATGATCACCGGCGCCACCATCACCGGGCCGAAGGGCAGGATGCGGGGGGCACCGGCCAGCGCGCATTCTTCTTCGAACAGGTGCTTCTGCACGGCGGTCCAGCCCGGGCCGCCAAACTGGGTGGGCCAGGCATAGCCCAGCCAGCCCTTCTTGCCCAGGATCTGGCCCCAGCGTTGCATGTCGTCACGGCTCAGGCGCAGCGCGTTGTGCACCTTGTGGCTGATGTCCTGGGGCAGGCTTGCGGCCACCCATTGCCGGATCTCGGCGCGGAAGGCGAGTTCTTCCGGGGTGAAGTTCAGGTCCATGGGGCGGGGTCTCCGGGGGGCGGGGCGCGATCAGCGGCGGGATGGCCGGCAGCATCGGCAGGGGCGCATTTGCGCGTAACCCTGATTTTTAGCACGACCGTTCGATTCGGGTTTGTCCCAGCAGCGACAAAACCCCGCCGGGATAATCCGTGTCGATGACCGAGCCCCTGCCCGCGGGCACCGTGCCCGGCCCCAGCTACCGCGCCACCGTGTCGGCGCTGGCCGTGGGCCAGATCCTGAACTGGGCGGCGCTGTACTACGCCTTCTCCAGCTTCGTGTTGCCGATGCAGGCCAGCCTGGGCTGGGGCCAACCCGTCTTGATGGGCGCCTACACCCTGGGCCTGGCGGTGTGGGGCGCGGCCACCTATGCAGTGGGCGCGGCCATCGACGCCGGCCGCGGCCGGGCGGTGATGACCGCCGGCTCGCTGCTGGCCGGGCTGGGTTTTCTGGGCTGGTCGCAGGTGAGCGCGCCGTGGATGCTGTATGCGGTGTGGGCGGTGATGGGCGCGGCCATGGCCGCCACGCTCTACGATCCGGCCTTCACGGTGCTGACCAAGCGCTACCCCACGCGCTACCAGCAGGGCATCACCACCCTTACCCTGGTAGGCGGCTTTGCCAGCACGCTGAGCTTTCCGGCCATCGCTGCGCTGCTGCGCGCCGGGCTGGACTGGCGCCAGTCGATGATCGTCATCGGCGCGGTGCTGCTGGCCCTGGCGCCCCTGCATGCCTGGGCCCTGCGCGGCCCGGCGCTGGTGGCCGGCCCGCACCGCCCCGACGCCCAGGCCGATGCCACCCTGCACCAGGCCCTGCGCCGGCCCAGCTTCTGGTTGCTGACCCTGACCTTCACCCTGCATGCCTTCGTGCAGGCGGCGCTGTGGGCACATGTGATGCCGGTGTTCGCGTCCAAGCCGGTGAGCCCCGCCGACGCCTTGCTGGTATTGATGACGGTGGGCCCGGCCCAGGTGGCCGGCCGCCTGCTCTATGTCTGGCTGGGCCGGGCCTGGAGCCTTCGCATGGTGGGCGCGCTGGTGCTCACCGGCCTGCCGCTGTCGATGGCGCTGTTTGCCATCGGCCAGACCCTGCCGGTGCTGCTGGTGTTTGCCGGGCTGTTCGGCATCTCCAACGGCCTGGTCACGATCGTGCGCGGTGGCCTGGTGCCGCTGTACTTCGGCCGGGCCCATGTGGGCCGCATCGGCGGGCTGATGGCGGGCATCGGCCTGCTCAGCCGGGCCACCGCGCCGATCACTGCCACCGCCTTGCTGCTGGTGCTGCCGGGCTACCGCGAACTGCTGCTGGTGCTGGCCGGGCTGGGGCTGGCGTCAGTTGTCGCCTTCTGGCGCGCCGGCCGGCCCTGAGAGCATCCCAGGCCCCTGGCGGCACCCGGCGTTCGCGGAGAAACGATCTTGCGCTACAAGGTGAACGGCAGCGCCGAGATGACCGAAATAGCA
>JAYUQJ010000336.1:0-3507 GCA_043756825.1 Betaproteobacteria bacterium
TCGATTGCAAGGTTGGTGGCCATGTGTGTCTCCGTGTGTGGAATCATACACAATGGTGCCGGTTGTTATCGCCAGACCGGGCCTGGCGGCCTGCCGTTGAGCTTCGACTCGAGCGGAATGGGTTAGACCTCACTCACTGAGAAACTGCGCGATGACCGCATTGACTTCGTGTGGGTTTGTGACTGGCCCCATGTGGCCGAGGCTATCGAATTCATGGTGCCGACAGGTGGGTAGCATCGTCAACAAGCGACGAGCTACACCGTGCGCGGCTGTGGTAGATAGCCTTCCGGTCATGAGCAATACTGGCACGCGGATGGCGGAGAGGACATCGCCAGTAGTGGGCTCGGTAAACAGCGCATGAGCCCAGCGCCGAACGTTCTTGACCGCCTCGACAACTGGAGGCTTTCGATCTGCGGGAGTTGCTTGCCAAGCCCCTCGGCCCATCCAGTAGTCAATGAAGTGCTCGGCGGCGGCAACGGGGTCTCCGCTTTCGTGGGCAGCAGCTGAGTCTGAAACCGCATTGCGGATTCCGTCCGCGTCGTTGGGGGCCGCAGTGTCGGCGTCAATAAGCGAGAACAGCGTTGGTTCATAAAGTACTATGGCTCGAACTCGCTTCAGGTGCGCGAGAGCGGCAAGCAAAGCCACCGCAGCGCCGTAGGAATGCCCGACCAGGCTGAAGGAATCGCCAGCCTTAGAAAACACGGGTTCGAGAAATTCCACTTCATCGCGCAGCGAGATGACTCGGTCTGACGGCCAATCGGGGCTCTTTCCGGAGCCGTAGCAGTCGGGAGCCAGGACGCGATGGGTTGAAGCGACAAGGTCCATCAATGCTCGCCACTGCCCAGATGTACTCGCATTTGCATGAATGCACACAACAGACGAGCCCTTGCCGGACTCTCGCACGAATGGTTCAGGCTTGGGCATAGCAGGAATCCTGGATGTGAGGTCAACGTTTGAGATGAGAGGCAAACAACGGCGGCTGTGCGTAGGCAAAAGCGTACAGGCTTGACCCGCCGTTGTTTGTCCTCTCGATTGGAATGCGAAGGGACTTCCCACCTTCGGGCAACGGCGTCGATGCGCCAAGATTGGTGGTCGTTGAAATCATCAATCTCAAGCCATTGAAAGGGGAAGTCCCATGGAGCAGATTACACGAGCTGTCGTTCGAGGTGAAGCCGTTCGCGTCGGTGTCGATTTGGCCAAGCGCGTGATCCAGGTGCACGCCGTCGATGCCGCCGGCCGGGTGCTCACCAGCCGCGCTCTGGCGCGCGACAAGTTCATCGCCTGGTGCGCGCAATTGCCCGCCCGCTGCATCGTGGCCATGGAGACCAGTTCGAGCGCGCACCACTGGGCGCGCAAGCTCATCGCGCTCGGCCTGGACGCACGCATCATCGCCGCGCAACTCGTCAGCCCGTATCGCAAACAAGGCGCCAGCGGCAAGAACGACGCCAACGATGCTGAGCCCGGACTCAAACAGTCCTGAGGACTGTTTGTGCCTGGCGAAGGCCAGGGCCTCCTGGCCCTGGCGCAAAGCGCAGCCATAGCCCGGGCTATGGCAAGCATTTGCAACGACGAACGGGTGCGTTTTGGGGTGGTGAGCGGGCATGATCGAAAAACTCTCAGTCTCTCAGGCCAGGCCCAGTCGCCACAGCGACGTGATCTCGGCGGCGCGGGCGGCATGCAGGACATCGGCGGGATCGGCAGCGCGGCGGTGCTGCGGGCGGATGTCACTGCGACCCAGCACGCACAGGCCGGCTGCGGCGATCCAGTCCAGCAACTGCGTGCGCGAGCGCAGGCCCAGGTGCTCGGCCAGGTCTGACAGGATCAGCCAACCCTCGCCACCGGGCACCAGGTGCGGGGCCAGGCCAGCCAGAAAGCCCCGCAGCATGCGGCTGTCGGGATCGTAGACTGCGGCGTCCAGCGGGCCATGCACCGGTGCAGGCACCCAGGGTGGGTTGCACACCACCAGCCCCGCCTGGCCGGCCGGGAACAGATCAATCTGGCTCAAGCTCACCTTCTTGGCCAGGCCCAGACGCTGCAGGTTGGCCGCAGCACAGGCCAGCGCGGCGGGCGAGACATCGCTGGCCTGCACCGCCAGCCCGCGCTTGGCCAGCAGCGCCGCCAGCACACCGGTGCCGGTGCCGATGTCGAAGGCCCCCTGGACCAGCGCCGCCGCAGGCAGGGGCGCCTGGGCCACCAGATCGACATACTCGCCCCGCACCGGCGAATACACCCCGTAGTGCGGGTGGATGCGCCCGCCCAGGGCCGGCACCGGCACCCCGCGGCGGCGCCATTCAAATGCCCCCACCCAGCCCAGCAGTTCGCGCAGCGACGCCACGTAATGGGCGGGCACCGCGCCCAGGGCCTGCCCTGCGGCGGCGCGCACATCGGCCGCGCGCGGCAAAGGCAGGCGGTGGTCGGCCTCGAAAGGCAGCAACAGCAATCCCAGCAGGCGCGCACGCTCGGCCTGCTGCCGGCGCTGCCACTGGAAGGCATCGGCCAGCGTGGCCGGAGGCGCCGGCGGGCGCGGCTGGCGCCGGTCCAGCCGGCGGCCCAGGGCCTGCAACATCTGCCTGGCCTGCGGATAGTCGCCCCGCCACAGCAGGCCGCTGCCCTGGCTGACCAGGCGGAAGGCGGCATCGGCGGCCAGGCGCTCGTCGGCCACCACCACCCGCAGCGGCGCCGGATGGCCGGCAGACGAGCGCCAGTCGGCCTCTTGCGGCTGGCCGTCGTCGTCAAGCCAGGTAATCCGGGGTGGGGCGTCGCTCATCGGCGGCATTGTCACCGGGGGTGCAAGCCGCGCCCGACGGCCTGCCCTGGGCGGACGGCTGGCCGCTCAGGGCACCCGGGAACACCCTGAAGCCTGGGACTGGCGGTATCGACGTACATATCGGGTGTCATGCCGGCGTTCGGCATGGTCACCCCACCCAGGAGTTGCACCGTTGCACAAGATCAAGATCCAGGCCGGCTTGGCCGCCGTGACGATGTTGATGGCCGCCTGCGCCACCCAGCCGGCCAGCCGGCCAGCGGCCCGATGAGCTTCTTCATCACCAGTGCGGGCAGCGGCAAGGGCGCCGGCCTGGGCGGCCTGGCCGACGCCGATGCCCATTGCCAGCGCCTGGCCACGGCCGCCGGCGCCGGCGGCAAGACCTGGCGCGCCTACCTGAGCGTGCCGCCCACTTTCGCGGCCGGCACCAACCCGGCGGTGGCCGCCATCAACGCGCGCGACCGTATCGGCAATGGCCCCTGGTTCAACGCCAAGGGCGAGATGGTGGCGCGCGACCTGGCCCAACTGCATGGCGCCAACAGCCTGAGCAAGACCACCGCGCTGGACGAGCGCGGCCAGGTCGTCAACGGCCGCAGCGACAACCCCAACCAGCATGACATCCTGACCGGATCGCGTGACGACGGCACCGCCTTTGCACCGCAGACCGACACCACCTGCGGCGCCTGGACCCAGAGCGGGGCCACCGGTTCGGCCATCGTCGGCCACCACGACCGCACCGGCCC
>JAYUQJ010000337.1:0-9800 GCA_043756825.1 Betaproteobacteria bacterium
GGTGCGCAGCACCTCGGAGAGAATGTTGGTATCGAGCAGGAACATCAGTCGAAACGGGGAGGCTCGCGCATGGCCTCGCGCGGTGGGATTTCCAGATCGACGCCACCGAGCGGGGCGATACGGGCGCGGATGCGGTCGTAGAGATTGCGGGCCGGAGGGTGTTCGGGCGGCTTCAGGGCTTGTTGCAAAATGTCGCGGGCCTCGGCTTCCATCGAGCGGGCGTGCTGGGCGGCGCGGACGCGCAGGCGCTCCTTGAGGGCGGGGTCGAGGTTGCGGATGGTTAGCATGGCCATTGGGTTGCCTCGGTGCGGGACGGCTGCATTGTAGGCATTGCATGCATTGGATGCAATGCGACGTGATCGCCTTGCCTGGGGCGGAGGCCATTGACCCCTTGGCGTTGGCACTTGGATTAGTGTCCACATTTGTGTATCATGGATGATGCGCGTCGAGTGGGATGAACCGAAAAGACAGAGCAACCTTGAGGACCACGGCGTGGATTTCATGGATGCCGCCCTGATTTTCGAGGGCGTCTTTCTCGAAGCGGAGGACAAGCGGAGCGACTATGGCGAGCTTCGCTTGCGGGCTTTGGGCCGTGTCGGCGATGACACCTTCATGGTCGCCTACAGATGGCGCGGTGAGGTTCGCCGGATCATCAGCGCATGGAGAGTGGACGATGACGGCAAGCGACGATACGAGGCAATACTCGCCCGAAATCCTCAGGGCTGAGCGTGCACAGGGCACGAGCCGCACCCGTGCGGATGCGCCCGGGCGCCCGGTGGATGATGATTTCTGGCGCAATGCCCGCGTGGTGATGCCGCCGCCGGGCAAAGCTTCGGTTCACCTGCGCCTTGATGCGGATGTGTTGGAATGGTTTCGGGAGCACCCTGCAGCGCAGTGCCCACCGGCCGCTGCACCGGCGCGCCAGCGGGCGTGGCGGTCGGCTCGGTGCGGCTGGCCCGCAGCGCACGCTGGGCGTTCTGCATGGCCGCCGCCAGGGTCACCAGCGCATCGGCATGGCTGTCCGCTGCCGGGGCAGCAGGCGCCGCCGGCACCTGGGCCGCATCGGCGGCGGCCAGGCGGGCGCGGGCCAGGGCCGAGGCAAAAGGGGGTCGTGGCGGGCTGACGACCAGCGCCATGCCGCTGTAGGCCGACTCGATCTCTGATTCGGCGCTGCAGAACTCGTCGGGCTGTGGCCCGGGCAACACCACATTGCACCAGGCCTGGCCTAGCTGGTCCTGCCAGCGTTCGGTCAGCACGCAGGCATCGCCGCTGTGCAGCATCAGGATGGTGGGCAGGTCGGCCTGGGTCAGGCTGGCCAGGCTGCGGCGCTGCAGATGGGCATCGAAGCCGATCCGGCGCAGCGCCGGCAAGACCGCCGCCGACGCCGCCGGCCGCTCGTCATCCACCGGCCCCACCACCGCCTCGACGGCCGCCGCCACGCCCAGGTGCCGCACCAGCCAGGGCAAGGCCTGGGCCAGCGGATCGGCCGGCGCCGGCGCCACAACCGCCAGCGGCGGCCGGGCTGAGTCGACGGCGGCCAGTGCGTCCGCCAGCAACACATCGGCGGCAGGCGGGCCGTCAAACCACAGGGGCGCCGGGTCGGACAGCAGGCTGTTGGCGTCGAAGTTGGACATGGTCATCGGCTTTCAGGGCGCCTGCCACGCTTCAAAGTTGCGGCATGGCCGCCGGCCCGGCGAGGCTTCGGTGAACACGGCCTCCGGCAAGGGAGGAACGATGTCACGATGGTAGGCAGCAGCCGACCTACGCAGCCCACGAGAAAGCCGGCAAACACCCGGCAGATCGCGCAAAGCCAGGCGCCGCGCCGCGCCGGCGCAGATCGGGCATCGCGGCTGGCGGGCCAGGCACCGAGCCGGGCAGCGGCGCCTCAGCGGCGCAACGGCGCGCGCCGGATCACGGCCGTTTTGCCGCCGGCGGCGCGGTGCCGCGCGGCGCGAAACCGGGCGCCTGCAGCAGCGGGCCACCCACCGGCGCGGGGTCCTCGGTCTCCAGGCCGGCGGTGGGCCGGTAAAAGCGGTCCTCGGCATCGCGGTTCATCACGATGATGCTGATGCGGCGGTTCTGGGGCTCGGCTGGGTCCTTGCGGTTGAAGGGCTGGCTGCTGGCCAGCCCCAGCACCCGCAGGACCCGCTCCTCGGTCAGCCCACCGGCCACCAGTTCGCGCCGCGAGGCATTGGCGCGGTCGGCCGACAACTCCCAATTGCTGTAGCCACGGTCGCCACCCGGAAAGGGGATGGCATCGGTATGGCCCTCGAGCGTGAGCCGGTTGGGCACCTCCACCAGCACGCCGCCGATGGCGCGCAGCAGCTCTCGCATATAGCTCTTGACCACCGCACTGCCCGAGTCGAACATCGGCCGCGATTGCTCGTCGACGATCTGGATGCGCAGCCCGTCGCGGGTCATGTCCATCTTGATCTGCGAGGCGTACTGGGCCAGCTTGGCACTGTTCTTGAGCTCGCTCTCGACCTGCTCGCTGACTTCCTGCAGCTTGGCAGCCTCGGCCGCGCGCTGCTCATGGCGCAGCGCCTGCAGGTTGACGGTGCTGCGCGGCGCATCCACGTCGCCACGCTTGACCTGGCCGCCCGAGCGGGTCAGATCCTGGCCGCCGCCCTTGAGCACGCTGGACGAATCGCCCGAGCCCGAGCCGCCATTGAGCAAGGCCACCTTCAGCGGGCTCTGGAAGTAGTCTGCAATGCCTTTCTTGTCGCCCTCGGTGGTGCTGCCCAGCAGCCACATCAGCAGGAAGAAGGCCATCATCGCGGTCACGAAGTCGGCATAGGCAATCTTCCACGCCCCGCCATGCACCGCATGGCCACCCTTCTTGACCTTCTTGATGATGATCGGTTGCAGCTTTTTTGCGTCGCCTGCCATGGGTCATCCCTCCTGAACAACAGCGGCGCGGGGCGCGCCAGGCAGGGCGGCGCTGCCACCCAGCGGCCGTTGCGGCCCTGGCCTGGCCGGGCCGCTGGCGGCGCGCCCGTGGGCGGGAGCGCTCATGGCCTGGCGGGGAACTACCAGCCTCATCACTTCTTCTTCACGTGTTGTTCGAGCTCGCTGAAGCTCGGCCGGTCACCCGAGAACAGCACCTTGCGGCCGAACTCGATGGCCACTTGCGGCGCATAACCCTGCATCGACGCGAGCAGCGTGGTCTTGATGCACTGGTATTCCTTGCCGGCATCCTCGACCTTCTGCTCGAGCAAGCCGCCCAGCGGCTCGACAAAGCCATAGGCCAGCAAGATGCCGAGGAAGGTACCGACCAGGGCCGAGGCGATCATGCCGCCCAGGATGGCCGGGGCCTGGCCCACCGATCCCATGGTGTTGACCACGCCCAGCACCGCCGCCACGATGCCGAAGGCCGGCAGGCCGCCGGCCAGGCGGCCGATGGCCGCGACGGCGGCATGCTCCTCCTGGTGATGGGTCTCGATCTCGCTGTCCATCAGGCTCTCGATCTCATGGGCATTGAGGTTGCCCGAGACCATCATGCGCAGGTAATCGGTGATGAACTCGCAGACGTGGTGGTCGGCGCCCACCACCGGATACTTCTGGAACAGCGGCGAGTTGTGGGGGTCCTCCACATCCTTCTCGATCGACATCAGGCCCTCCTTGCGGGCCTTCTGCAGGATGTCGAACATCAGCGACAACAGCTCCATGTAGCGGGCCTTGCTGAACTTGCTGCCCTTGAAGCATTGGCCCAGACCCTTGATCGAGGACTTGATCACCTTCATCTGGTTGTTGGCCAGAAAGGCGCCGATGGCCGAGCCGAGGATGGTGATCATCTCGAACGGCAGGGCCGTGAGCACGACCTGGATGTTGCCGCCGTGAAAGATGTACACGCCGAAGATGCAGACCATGGCGACGAGCCAGCCGACGATGACGAACATGGTGAGGGGCGATCAGTCTGATAGAGCTCGCCGGCCCGGACGGGCAGGCTTCTTGGGGGGGTTATCGGCCGGCAGTCCGTCGGGTTGAGCGGCAGGCCTGCCCACCCGGTACAGCCACACCGGCTTGCCGCAGACACCTTGCAAGGACGCGTCGGCCGGCCGCCCCGGCACCTCGAACTCCAGGCTGGCCAGCCAGGCTCCGGAGGCCAGTTCGGCCTGTGCCTTGGCCCAGGCACGCGCCATGCTCTCGGGCCGCTGGAACAGGTAGACCAGGGCCAGGCCGCGCCAGCTGCCGCGCCACATGTCGCCCTGGCGCACCTGGGCCCAGGGGCAGCGCAGGGCCGCGGCCAGGCGCAGCGGCCAGCTCCATTCGATGCCTTCGAGGCGGGCCGCCGGCAGCGCCTCGCGCAGCGCCTGCAGGCCGTGGCCCAGGCCGCAACCGGCGTCCAGCACCCGGGCGCCGGTGGCCAGGCCAGTGAGGTCCTGCAGACCGGTCAGCGCGCCGCGCGGCGTGGGAAACAACGGCGCATCGCGCCAGGCCCGCAGCGGGTAGGCCAGCAGCAACAGGCCCAGCGGCAGCAGCCAGGCCCAGGCCGGCAACCCGCTACCGCCCGCACCCGGCCCCAACAGCCCGCCGGCCCAGCCACTGGCCAGCGCCGACACCGGGAAGCCTGCCGCCAGCATGCCGCGCCGCACCCAGCCGGCCTGGCGCGTGCAAAGCGAGATCAGCACGCCCAGGCCGCTGGCCAGCGCAAAGGCACCGGCCAGCCCCAGCGCCGGCGCCTGGTGCCGCAGCCCCCAGGCCAGGGCCCAGGCCAGCAGCCAGGTCAGCAGCGCCGGCGCCGGCCAGGCCCTGGCCAGCGGCCGCAAGCAGGCGGCAGTTCGGGCGGCAGTTCGGGCAAGCAAGGGCGCAGGCAGCACGTTCATGGGCGCAGTCTGGGCCCGTGGCGGACAGCGCGATCCGCTAAAAAGATGGCAGCTTTGGCGCCGTCGACCGCCTCACCGGCACGAACGCGCAAGCCTTCACGAAACCGGCCCTCAAGCCCTTGCAAACGGTGCCGAGCGCCCTGCAAGGGGCCGCCGACCGTGACATGCGAGCGCCAATTCAGTCACAGCGCCAGAGCGTCCACCGCGCTGTTATCACTTTCCTGCATCCATCATCCGGCCAACGCGGCGGCAGGCTGCATCACCCTGTCGGCGACGCCGGAGACCCAACCCATGAGCACCCTGACAAGCTTCATTGTCCTGATCGAACACCGCCGCCTGCTGGCCGGCGCGCTGCTGGCGGCCACGCTGCTGGCCACTGCCTTGCTACCCGCTACCACCCGCGCCCAGACCGCCTCCACAGGCTCGATCGCTGCCGATCTGCGCCAGGCCATTGCCGCGCCCACCAGCCCCACGCTGAGCTGGGTCAAGGACGTCAACGGCACGCGCTATGTCAAGGCACTGGTGATCGCGCACGGCGGCGATCCCGACATGACTGCGCTGCGCGCCGACGTGCTGGCCCGGGGCGGCTCGGTCTACATGCGCTACTTGTCGGTCAGCGCCTTATCGGTACTGCTGCCGGCCAGCCAGGTGGCGGCGATCGCCGCACGCAGCGACGTGCAGAGCATCTCGCCGAACCGGCTGACCGCCCGGACCGGTGTGTCGATGACGCCCAGCATGATCGAGCAGACCAGCGGCGCCTCATCGGTGCGCACCCGCACGGAGTCGAACAGCTACTACTACACCGGGCTCGATGGCCAGGGCGTGGGCATCGCGGTACTCGACTCCGGCATGATGTGGAAACACAACCTGTTCAAGGACTGGCAGGGCAAGACCCGCGTCCATCGGGCCATCGACTTCCTGAAGGTCGGTGACGCGGGCGCGGTGGGCGTCAAGGACTGGACCCCCGGGGTCGATGTCACGCAGGCGATGAACCCCGGCGGCGCCACCCGCAACACCTTCGAGGCCACGCTCAACAACACCCAGGCGCTGTATGTCGACGCCTACGGGCATGGCTCGCATGTGGCCGGTGTCGCCGCCGGCCGAGACTACAACTCGGGCGGCTACACCGACGCCACCGGCATCGCCCCCGGGGCCAGCCTGTACGACGTCAAGGTGCTTGACGGCAAGGGCTATGGGCAGCTCAGCGACGTGCTGGCCGGCATCGACTGGGTGATCTACCACGCCAAGGAATACAACATCCGGGTGATGAACCTGAGCCTGGCGGCCGACTCCACCGAGAGCTGGCAGACCGACCCGCTGGCCCGGGCCGCGCGCAGTGCGGTGGCCGCCGGCATCACGGTGGTGGTGGCGGCGGGCAACTTCGGCCAGGGCGCCGATGGCAAGGAGCGTTACGGCAGCATCAGCTCACCCGGCCACGACCCGTCGGTGATCACGGTCGGCTCGTCCCACGTGAAGGGCAGCCTGGCCCGCACCGACGACAGCGTCAACTTCTTCAGCTCGCGCGGCCCGACCCGTGGCAGCTTGATGGTGGCCGGCACGCGGGTGGCTGACAACCTGCTAAAGCCCGACCTGGTAGCGCCCGGCAACCGCATCGTCGGTGCCTTGGCCACCGACAGCGACTCGATGACCTTGCGCGCCCACCTGCCCTTGGCCCACCCCGCGCTGGCCAGCGTGCCAGGGGCCAACCAGCAGCAGGCGGCGTCACTGATGATGCTCAGCGGCACCTCGGTGGCCGCGCCGGTGGTGGCCGGCACGGTGGCCCTGATGCTGCAGGCCAACCCCGGGCTGACGCCGCCGCTGATCAAGGCCATCCTGCAGTACAGCGCCCAGCCGCTGGCCGGTGCCAGCCTGCTGCAGCAGGGCGCCGGGCTGGTCAATGTCGAGGGCGCGGTCAGGCTGGCGCGGGCACTGCGTACCGACATCAGGACGGCAATGGAGGCCGGCAAGCTGGCGGCCGGCGCCAGCCTGCTGGCCACGGGCAAGGCCATGCCGCTGGCCAGCTCCACGATCAACGGCGAGACCTTCAAGTGGAGCCGCATCGTCTATGTCGGCGGCAACCAGATCGTCAGCGGCGATGTACTGTTCACCAAGTTCCAGCCGATCTGGGACCCGCGCCTGGTGTGGGCGCGCCACCACGTGCGCCGCCACACTCTGGCCTACTGGCCGGCAGCCACTGGCGTTGCCGGCAACACCTTCGTCAAGACCATCACGGCAGCCGCAGTGGCCAACCAGGGGCTGTTGACCGCTGGGGTGGTGCGGGGCGGCGCGCTGCTGGGCGGCAGCTCCTTGCTCAGCCGGAGCGGCGCCTTCATCGCTACGCGCACGCTGGCCGACTGGCTGGCCGCCGGCAGCGGGGTGGTGCTGAGTGAATGGGTGGTACTCAGCGAGGGCGTGGTGCTCAGCGAAGGCATGGTACTGAGCGAGGGGGTGGTGCTCAGCGAAGGGGTGGTGCTTAGCGAGGGCGTGGTGCTGAGCGAAGGCGTGGTGCTAAGCGAGGGCGTGGTGCTGAGTGAAAGCGGCCAGCCCAATGTGAGCTCCAGCAGCGACACCAGCCTGTTCGGCGAACCTTGAGGTCTTGCGGGGCCCCCAGCACGGGGGGTACCTTTTTCATTTCAAGCAGATCTTGCGCTACGCTTCTTGCATCGGTCCACGGAACAAGGTGCATGATGCTGCAGATTGGCTTGAAGGCGCGCCTGGCGCTGGCGCTCGCGGCAATGCCCGCCCTTGCCTGCGCCCAGGTTGCCGCACCCAGTGTGGTGGTGGTATGGAACCAGGCGGCCCTGGAAGAGGTGCGCCGCGGCCGGCTGGGCCCGCCGATCGTGGCGCGTGCACTCGCAGTGGCCCATACCTGCATATACGACGCATGGGTGCCTTACGACCCACGCGCGATGGCCGACGTGGCGGCCATCCCGCGCCGCCCGGTGGCCGAGCAGACCGACCCGCACAAGGCCAAGTCGATCAGCCATGCGGCCCACCGTTGCCTAAGCAACCTCTTTCCAGCGGGCACAGCGCGGCTGGATGCGTTGATGCGATCGCTGGGCCATGAGCCACTTGACGCGTCCACCGACCTCAACACCGCAGTGGGCATCGGCAACACGGCGGCGGCGGCTGTGATCTCCGCGCGGCGCAACGACGGCGCCAACCAGTACGGCGATTTGCGACCCGGCGCCTACGCGGACTACACCTTCTATGCCCCGGTCAACGCGCCTATGCCGTTCTGCTTGCCCAGCACCGTCGGTCCCTGTGCGCTGAACATCGCCAACCCTTACCACTGGCAGCCGCTGATCAACGACCTGGGCGCAATCCAGTCCTTCGTGGCGCCGCATTGGGGCCAAGTGCGGCCATTTGCACTGAGCTCAGGCGCGCAGTTCGACAACTTGCCCGAAATCGCCGCTGGCCCGAACTATCTGCGAAGCCCGGCCCGCTACCAGGCCGACATCAACGAGATCCTGACCTACAGCCGCGAGCTGACGGCCCTGCAGAAACTGATCGTCGAATACTGGGCCGACGGCCCGGATTCGGAGCTGCCACCCGGGCATTGGTCCTTGTTTGCGCAGCATGTGTCCCAACGCGACAGGCATGGCATCGACCAGGACGTCAAGATGTTCTTTGCGATGCAGAACGCGTCATTCGACGCCGGCATCCTGGCCTGGCACCTCAAACGCAAATACGACGGCGTGCGGCCGCGATCACCGGGGTGCGCTATTTCAAGCAGGGCCTGCCGGTGCTGGCCTGGGGCGGCCCGGGCCGGCCCACCGAGACCATTGACGGCGGCAAATGGTCACCCTACAACCCGGGCAGCAACCTGACGCCGGCCTTCCCGGGCTATGTCTCTGGCCATTCCACCTTTTCGGCGGCCAGCGCCACCGTCCTGCGGGCCTTCACCGGCAGCGACCACTTCAGCTTTGCCATCACGCTGCCGCCTGACTTTGGCCGGGTCGAGCCCGGCGTGCCGGCAGTCGCCACCACGCTGGGCTTCGCCACTTTCAGCGCTGCGGTCAGCCAGGCCGGCCTGTCCCGCCTGTATGCGGGCATCCACTTCTCGGACGACAACACCAGCGGCCAATTGTTGGGCAACCTGGCCGGACAACGGGCTTGGACCAAGGCCAAGCTGCTGTTTGATGGCGGCCTGCCCGCGGCCAGCTTCGCAACCGGCAGCAACGTGAGCTGCCTGAACCTGAGCCTGGGCGCGCACACCTATGCCAACGTCGTCGTCCCCGCCGGTGCGCGCTGCCTGTTGACCGGCACACGCTTGAACGGCAACCTAGTTTTGCACGCCGGCGCATCAGTGGACACCGTCAATGCCGTCGTCGATGGCAACCTGCACGCCGACCACCCTGGCCGGGTACAGGTCTTTGGTGGCCAGTTCACTGGCTCCATTCAAGTCTTGCGCGGGCAATCCCTTGTCGTCTCCGGTACCCGACTGAACGGCTCTGTCCAACTGGACGGCAACAGCGGCCCCATAGGGTTACAGAACTTGCGGCTGGGCGGCAACCTCCAGCTTTTCAACACCCGGGGCACGGCCAACCTGCAAGACAATGTCGCCAACGGCGCCCTGCAATGCACCGGCAATCAGCCAGCGCCCACCGGGACAGGCAACCAAGCCGCCAGCAAGCAGGGGCAGTGCGCCGGCTTGTAGCGGCCGAGGTCTTCTCGCACCGGCGGCAAGCGCCGCAGGTCGCAATGGCCAAAAAAAATGGGCGAGCTCCGCAAGGAGCTCGCCCGTAAAGCACAGGGACTGTGCTAGGAGGAGACAAGCAAGAAATCAGGCCAAGGAAACGATGCCGCGCCAAACCATAACCGCTTGTCGGCACAGGCCTGAAAAAACCAGGAACGGCCGGCCCGGCGGCTGGAGAAAACTCAGTCCACCAGGCATTCCTGCGCACTGGGCAGGCGGATGGCGCCGGCATTGCGGCCCTTGCCGGCGCGAGCCGGCGGATTGCACAGGCCGCA
>JAYUQJ010000338.1:0-3492 GCA_043756825.1 Betaproteobacteria bacterium
GTGCACGACGAGCCCCACCGCCGCGGCAGCGCGGTGGCGTCGCTGGTCTCGGGCGGCTGCATCGTCTCGGGCAGCACGCTGTGGCGGTCGCTGCTGTTCACCGGCGTGCGCACCCATTCCTATGCCGACATCAGGGAGGCCATCATCCTGCCCTATGTCTCGGTGGGCGCCAGCGCCCGGCTGAGCAAGGTGGTGATCGACCGCAGCGTGAAGATCCCCGAAGGTCTGGTGGTGGGTGAAGACCCGGTGCTCGATGCGCAGCGCTTCCGCCGCACCGACAAGGGTGTGTGCCTGATCACCCAGGACATGCTGGACCGGCTGGCGGGCTGAGGTGGTGGCCGCCCCGGCTGCGCCACCGCAGACCCCTGGCCTGCCGCCCGGCCCGCTGCGCGTGCTGGGCGTGGCGTCCGAGCTGTTCCCGCTGGTCAAGACCGGGGGCCTGGCCGATGTGACCGGCGCGCTGCCGGCTGCGCTGGCACCGCATGGCATCGAGCTGCGCAACCTGCTGCCGGGCTACCCGGCCGTGCTGGCCGCGCTGGGTGCCGCGCCGGTGCTGGCCAGCTGGCCGGGCTTCTTTGGCGGCGCCGCGCGCATCCTGTCCGCCAAAGTGGCCGGCCAGCCGCTGCTGGTGCTGGACGCACCCCACCTCTATGCGCGTGCCGGCAATCCTTACCTGGACGCCGGCGGCCGCGACTGGTCGGACAACGCGCTGCGCTTTGCCGCGCTGGCCCATGCCGCAGCGCGCATCGGCTGGGGCGAGCTGCCCGGCTTCGTGCCCGGGGTGCTGCACGCGCACGACTGGCAAGCCGCGCTGGCGCCGGCCTATGTGCATTACCTGGGCGCCGGCAAGCGCCGCCCGGCCACCGTGCTGACCCTGCACAACCTGGCCTTCCAGGGCCGCTTCCCGGCCCAGGCCTGGGGCCAGCTCGGCCTGCCCGAGGCGGCCTTCGCCACCCAGGGGCTGGAGTACCACGGCGACATCGGCTACCTCAAGGCCGGTATCCACTTTGCCGACGCCATCACCACGGTCAGCCCGACCTATGCCCAAGAGATCCGCAGCCTGGCCGGTGGCATGGGGCTGGATGCGATGTTGCGCTGGCGCAGCGCGGCGCTGTCGGGCATCGTCAACGGCATCGACACCGAGGTCTGGAACCCGGCCACCGACACCCAGCTGGCGCGCACCTTCAATGCCCGCAGCCTGGCCAACCGGCAGCACAACAAACGCGCGGTCGAGGTCCGTTTCGGCCTGCCTGCCGATGAGTCGCCCCTGATCTGCATGATCAGCCGGCTGACCACCCAGAAGGGCATCGACCTGGTGGCCGCTGGCCTGGATGCACTGGTGGATGCCGGCGCCCGCCTGGTGGTGCTGGGCACTGGCGACGCCGCGCTCGAGAACGCGCTGCGCGCCGGCGCCGCGCGTCACCCCGGCCAGGTGGCGGTGAACATCGGCTATGACGAGGGCCTGTCGCACCTGATGCAGGGCGGCAGCGATGCGATCCTGATCCCGTCGCGCTTCGAGCCCTGCGGCCTGACCCAGCTGTGCGGCCTGCGCTACGGCTGCGTGCCGGTGGTCAGCCGCGTCGGCGGCCTGGCCGACACGGTGATCGACGCCAATGATGCCGCGCTGAAGGCGGGGGTTGCCACCGGCCTGATGTTCTCGGACATCACCCCCGACGGCCTGCTCGACGCGGTGCGCAAGACCGTGGCGCTGTACCGCCAGCCGGCGCTGTGGAAGGCACTGCAACTGGCCGGCCTGCGCGCCGACGTGGGCTGGCAGCGCTCGGCCGCCGAATATGCGGCGCTCTACCGGGGCCTGCCGCTGCCCGGCGCCATCGACCCGGAAGCGACATGATCATCACCCGCCTGCCCACCGCCCCGATCGCCGGCATGAAGCCCGGCACCAGCGGGCTGCGCAAGAAAGTCACCGAGTTCCAGCAGCCGAACTACCTGGCCAACTTCGTGCAATCGGTATTCGACGCGGTGCGACCCGAGAGCGGTTTTGCCGGTCGCAGCCTGGTACTGGGCGGGGACGGCCGCTATTTCAACCTCGAAGCCATCCAGCAGGTGATCCGTATCGCCGCAGCCAACGGCTTTGCCCGGTTGCTGGTGGGCCAGCACGGCATCCTGTCGACCCCGGCGGCCAGCGCTGCGATCCGCCATCAGGGCGCCTTTGGCGGGCTGATTCTGTCGGCCAGCCACAACGCCGGCGGGCCGGACGGCGACTTCGGCATCAAGTTCAACGGCGCCAATGGCGGCCCGGCGGTCGAGCGCATCACCGATGCGATCTATGCCCGGACCCTGACGATCACCGAGATCCTCAGCCTCGACTCGCCCGACATCGACCTGGCGCTGATCGCCAGCCACGCGGTGGGAGAGATGCAGGTCGAGGTCTTTGACTCGGTGGCCGACTATGTGGCGCTGATGCGCGGGCTGTTCGACTTCGATGTACTGCGGGCCTGGTTTGCCGGCGGCTTCCGGCTGGCCTTCGATGCGATGCATGCGGTCACCGGCCCCTATGCCCATGCGCTGTTCGAGCGCGAACTGGGCGCCCCGGCCGGCACGGTGCGCAACGGCACGCCGCTGACCGACTTCGGCGGCCACCACCCCGACCCCAACCTGGTGCATGCCAAGGCGCTGTACGCGCTGATGATGGCACCCGGCGCGCCGGACCTGGGCGCGGCGTCCGACGGTGACGGTGACCGCAACCTGATCATCGGCCGGGGTCTGTTCGTGGCGCCGTCCGACTCGCTGGCAATGCTGGCGGCCAACGCCCACCTGGCGCCGGCCTACCGCGCCGGCATCGTCGGCATCGCGCGGTCCATGCCCACCAGCGGCGCCGCTGACGCCGTGGCGCAGGCGCTGGGCATCCCTTGCTACGAGACGCCCACCGGCTGGAAGTACTTCGGCAACCTGCTCGACGCCGGCCGCATCACGCTGTGCGGCGAAGAGAGCGCCGGCACCGGGTCCCACCATGTGCGCGAGAAAGATGGCGTCTGGGCGGTGCTGCTGTGGCTGAGCATCCTGGCCGCGCGCGGCCAGAGCGTGCGCCAGATCGCCCAGCAGCATTGGGCCACTTACGGCCGCCATTACTACACCCGGCACGATTACGAAGAGATCGACAGCACCGCCGCCGCCACACTGATGCAGGCGCTGGGCGCCAAGCTGCCCGGCCTGGTCGGCGCCCAGCTGGGCGGCTGGACGGTGGCCACCGCCGACGACTTCAGCTATACCGACCCGGTGGACGGCAGCGTCTCGTCCAGGCAAGGCCTGCGCATCGTCTTTGCCGACGGATCGCGCATCGTCTACCGGCTGTCCGGCACCGGCACCACCGGCGCCACGCTGCGCGTCTACATCGAGCGCTTCGAACCCGACCGCGCACGCCACGACCTCGACACCCAGCAGGCCCTGCAAGCGCTGATCAGCCTGGCCGACGAGATCGCGCAGATCCGCCAACGCACCGGGCGCGCGGCGCCTGATGTGATCACTTGATCA
>JAYUQJ010000339.1:0-3487 GCA_043756825.1 Betaproteobacteria bacterium
CTCAGGAAACAGCAAATAACATGCTCGAGAATGAAATATGGGCCGCCCGGCAAAAAAACCAGACGACCCACACCGGCGGCTGCGGCCTCGAGACAAGTCAAGCCGCCGACCCGCCATGTGCCATCATTTCTTCATGAACCGGGCGACGACCAGGGCGCCGACGATAGCCACGCCCACCAGGGGCAACGTGCTCGGCTCAGGCACGCCAAAGTTGGCGGCTGCACTGCCCATGGACGCCACGAGACCGGCAACAACGGCGGCCGTGAACTGGGAAACTGATTTCATGATTTTTCCTGAAAGATGAGGTTGGGTTGGTTGTATCGCGCTTTTCACCAAACATGCATATGTTTTTGTTAATGCGCTAACAATCATTTTTAGCAAATTTTGTGCCACGAATACAAATATCAGTCAAATCAAGGACTTGCATCGCGCCTTGTGCTGCCGGCTTGGCGACATGTAAAAAACGCCGACAATCCGCTGTAGAAGAACTCGACGATCGAACGCGAGGCGCACCGCTCGATCTTCATGCTCGACCAAGAGATTGCGTCAAATTGATCCCGGATAGGAAATCGTTACTGCTCTTTGACGCAAATTGACCGACGTTTCTTGGGGCTGGGCGTTCCGCTGCAGACACTGGGCCTTGACCGGCCAAGTGTCGCTGAAGCCCGCGCAGACTGTCTCCCCCTACCTTGTGATTTTTATCACTTTTGGCATCTATTCCTGACCCGCAGACCCGTGGGCAGCACCGGGTGATCACTTGGCAAGCCCGTGCGGGCGGGTGCGTGACGACGTGAAACCCAGCCGCTGCGCTTGCGGGCGTGGCCGCGCCCTGGCACCGCACCGCCATGCAGCCGCTGAAGCGCGCGCTCAGATACTGCGGCGGTAGGCCTGGAGGGCGGCGCTTTCGCTGTCTGCGGCCGGTTCGCCCAGCAAGTTGAGCTCACTCAACGCAGTGGGCACGCGGTGGCCCTTGCGCGAGTAGAGCTTGTGCTGAGCGGCAGACGGCAGATCGGTGACATTGATCACCTGGCGCCGGATCAGCACGTCGATCAGGTCTTCAAGCACCCGGATGAAGCTGGCGTCCAGTCGCTCGAAGCCGTCGACTGCGCTGCGCCCCAGAAAGGCCAGCACCAGCGGGTCGCTGTCGTCCAGCCACTCCTCCGCCTCGCTCTCGCGGTGGCGGTGCAGGCTGATCAGCAAGCCCCGGGAATCTCGGCGCACGAATGGCATGCCCTGACTCTATGCGGCGCTGGCCGGTTCAGCGCCGGGATAAGCCGGAGGTTCGGGCCCCAATTCCCGGCGCCTTGCTGGATAGAATCAAGCCATGCCGTTTTGCCCGGTCTCTTGCCGCCGCTCCTGCTGGTCCGCCGCCACCCAGCGCCAGACCACGCGCGATCGAATTCAGCGCTTGCCCGCCTGACGCTGCCGCCAGCGCGGCTGGCGTCCCACTGCGCTGCCGCCTGGCTGGCCCGCACCGCGCCCCTGCACCCCTTACGAAGAGCGCGTCCACCGGGCGCGAAGCTGCCATGACCGAACCCACCGCCCCTGCCGCGCCGGCCGACTACCGGTCCACCCTGAACCTGCCCGACACCCCCTTCCCGATGCGCGGCGATCTGCCCAGGCGCGAACCGGGCTGGATCAAGCAGTGGCAGGACGAAGGCCGCTACCAGCGCCTGCGCGAGGCCCGCTGCGGCGCGCCCCCATTCATCCTGCACGACGGCCCGCCCTATGCCAATGGCCAGATCCACATGGGTCATGCCGTGAACAAGGTGTTGAAGGACATGATCGTCAAGGCGCGCCAGCTCGCGGGCTTCGATGCGCAGTACGTGCCGGGCTGGGATTGCCACGGCCTGCCGATCGAGAACGCGATCGAGAAGAAGCACGGCCGCAAACTCAGCCGCGACGACATGCAGGCCAAAAGCCGCGCCTATGCCACCGAACAGATCGGGCAGCAGAGTGCCGACTTCCAGCGCCTGGGCGTGCTCGGTGACTGGCAGCGGCCCTACCGCACGATGGACTTCGCCAATGAAGCCGGCGAGATCCGCGCCTTCAAGCGGGTGGTCGAGCGGGGCTTCGTCTACCGGGGCCTGAAGCCGGTGTACTGGTGCTTCGACTGCGGCTCGTCGCTGGCCGAGTTCGAGATCGAGTACGCCGACAAGCAGAGCCAGGCCCTGGACGTGGCCTTTCTCTGCGCCGAGCCCGCCAGGCTGGCCAGCGCCTTTGGCCTGCCCGCGCTGGACAAAGACGCCTTCGCGGTGATCTGGACCACCACCGCCTGGACCCTGCCCGCCAACCAGGCGCTGAACCTGAACCCGGCGCTGGACTACGCGCTGGTCGACACCGGGCGCGGCCTGTTGATCCTGGCCGCGTCGCTGGTCGAGAAGTGCCTGCACCGCTACGGCCTCACCGGCCAGGTGCTGGCCACCACGCTGGGCGAGAAGCTGGGCGGCATCCACTTCCGCCACCCGCTGGCTGCGGTGGACGCCGGCTACGACCGCCTGAGCCCGGTCTACCTGGCCGACTACGCCACCGCCGACGACGGTACCGGCCTGGTGCACAGCTCACCGGCCTATGGCGTGGACGACTTCAACTCGTGCCGGGCCCACGGCATGAGCACCGACGACATCCTCAACCCGGTGCAGGGCTACGGCAGCTATGCGGCCGATTTCCCGCTGTTCGGCGGCCAGAACATCTGGAAGGCGGTGCCGGTGATCATCGAGGCACTGCGCACGGCCGGCCGCTTGCTGGCCACCGAGACCATCAGCCACAGCTATCCGCACTGCTGGCGCCACAAGACGCCGGTGATCTACCGCGCGGCGGCGCAATGGTTTGTGCGGATGGACGAGGCGAATGGGTCAAACGCGGGCGTGTTCACCCAGGACAAGGCGCCCAAGACCCTGCGCCAGATGGCGCTGGAGGCGATCGAGCAGACCCGCTTCTACCCCGAGAACGGCCAGGCAAGGCTGCGCGACATGATCGCCAACCGGCCCGACTGGTGCATCAGCCGGCAGCGCAGCTGGGGCGTGCCGCTGCCCTTCTTCCTGCACAAGGAGACCGGCGACCTGCATCCGCGCACGATGGCCATCCTGGACCAGGCCGCGGCCATCGTCGAGGCCGGCGGCATCGAGGCCTGGAGCCGCGCCACGGTCGAAGAGATCCTGGGTGCCGACGACGCGCCGCACTACAGCAAGAGCAGCGACATCCTGGAGGTCTGGTTCGATTCGGGGTCCACCTTCTGGCATGTGCTGCGCGGCACCCATGTCGAGGCGGTGCCGGGCGATGCCAGCAGGCTGGGCCACCACGACCTGGGCCCCGAGGCCGACCTCTACCTGGAGGGCCATGACCAGCACCGCGGCTGGTTCCACAGCTCGCTGCTGCTGGCCTGCGCGATCTACGGCCGCGCGCCCTACCGCGGCCTGCTGACCCACGGCTTCACCGTGGACAGCCAGGGCCGCAAGATGAGCAAGAGCCTGGGCAACGGCATCGA
>JAYUQJ010000340.1:0-3476 GCA_043756825.1 Betaproteobacteria bacterium
CGCCACGACCCTGGCCCACCGCATGCCCATGCAGCAGCACTTCGCGCTCGACGGGGTACGCTGCCAGGGCCAACTGCAGCAGTTGCAGCCCGGCCATTACCTGGCCCGCCTGCAGTTGCAGGAGGCCCGGCCCATGGGTGAGCCGCCCCCGGAGCTGGCCCTGCAGATCCTCGACCAGCGGCCGGGCAGCACCTGGGTGATGCTGGACGGCCTGGCCGAGCCGGCGCTGTGGCGGCGCGACGCCGACACCCTTCATCTGCACTTTGCCGGTCGGCCCTGGACCGTGCGCGATCTCAGCCAGGCCGCTGCCATGCGGGCCGGTGACGGCACCAGCGATGGCAAGCTGCGCGCCAGCATGAACGGCAGGGTGGTGGCCCTGCTGGCCGGCGTGGGCGACAGCGTGGCTGCCGGCCAGCCCCTGTTCACGCTGGAAGCCATGAAGATGGAGCATGTGCATGCCGCGCCCTGCGCCGGCCGCCTGGCCGCATTGCATGTCAGTCTGGGTGAGCAGGTGGCGGCAGCCCGCCTGGTGGCGGAGGTGACGCCAGCGCCAGCGCCGGCCGCCGCTTGAAGCAGACCCAGCCGGGCGCGCGGCCCGCTTCAGCCTGGGCTCAGCGCCCGTTGATGCCCAGCAGTTCCACCTCGAAAGTCAGGGTGGCATTGGGCGGGATCAAGCCGCCTGCACCGCGCTCGCCATAGGCGATGGCCGGCGGGCAGGTCAGCTTGGCGCTGCCGCCGACCTGCAGCTTCTGCACCCCTTCGGTCCAGCACTTGATCACCCGGTTGAGCGGGAATTCAGCGGGCGCCCCGCGGCTGTAGGAGCTGTCGAACTCCTTGCCATCGGCCAGGGTGCCGCGGTAATGCACCTTGACGGTGTCGCTGGCCGACGGGCTGGCGCCCTTGCCGGCCTTGATCAGCTTGAACACCAGGCCGCTGCTGCTGGTGACGGTGCTGCCCACCGCCAGCCCGACCGCAGGCTGGGTGGTGGCAGTGACAGCGGCCGGGGCCGGGGCCGGCGCCTGGCTCTGGGCGGCCGGCACCAGTGCCACTGTCAGGGCGGCAGCCAGCGCGCCGGCCAGTGCCGGACGCCGAAAAAAGATACAAGTCGGATGAGGGGAGCGGTGGTTCATCGGGCAGGGCGGTTCGAGAAGTGGGGCCGCATCATCGCATTGGCAGCCCGTCCGCCCCGCCGCCGTCCCTTCAGAACCTGTAGCTCAGCCCGGCCGCATAGGTAACGGGCCGGATGTCGATGGACGAGCGCAGCACCGACGCCCCCACCGCCACCAGATCGGTCTTGACCTGGGCCGCACCGACGCTGGCGAACAGGCCCCATTGCTTGCCCATGGCCAGGTCCACGCCGGCCTGGGCGGCCAGGCCCAAGCTGTCCGACAGGCTGACCTGCCAGCCATAGGGCGAGCTGGCGCCGCTGAAGCGGGTGTAGTTCACACCCACCCCCAGGTAAGGCCGCAACCGGCTGCCGGCCGCACCGAAGTGGTAGTTCAACAGCAGGGTGGGTGCCAGGTTCCTGGCGCTCATCACCTCGCCCAGAAAAGGCACCGTGCCGCTGGCCCGGGCCTTGACGGTGGGCGGCAGGCCCAGCACCAGCTCCAGCCCCAGATTGGGGGCGATCTCACGCTCGTAGGTGAACAGCAGGGTGGAGACACTGTCGATCGTGGCGTCGGCGCCCGGCGGCACACCCAGGCCGGTGATGCCGGTGGTCTTGGCATGTGGCTGGTAATGGATGGCGCCGAGCTTGACGGTGTTGACCTGGGCCAGCGCGCCGCCGGCCAGCAGGGTGGCGGCGCTCAGCAGGGTCAGGGTGCGGATGGTGTTGTGCATGGTGGTGTTCTCCGTGGCGCCCTGATCACAGCCAGCCCGAGGCCCGGAGCTGCGTGGTGACATAGTCGCTGATGATCTTGTGGCCGCCCGGGGTGGGGTGCACCCCGTCGGCAAACTGCCAGGTGTTGATGTCGGCGCCGGCGCGCAGGCCGTTGTAGCCCGCACCGGCCGTGGCATTGCAGAACAGCGACGAGCCGTCGGTCACTGCGCCGCCGGTCAATGCCGATATCTTGGCCGCGTCGCAGGTGGGCAGGCTGTTGTTGACCAGGCCGTATCTGGCCGGATTGGCATAGACATCCTTGCCAGGCGTGTTCTGATCCACCCACAGCACGGGCTGGTCGGTCAGGCCCTCGCGCAGCCACAGGTTGAAGGTGTCCACCAGCGTGCTCAGCACCGGCTTGGCGCTCGCCGGCAAGGTGCTGCCGAAGGGCGTGAGGGTGGAATCGGGCAGATTCATCACCGCCACATACCGGGCCCCCTTGGCCAGGATCTGGGTCTTGACCAGTGTCGCCAGTTCCAGCGCGGCGGCCTTCATCGCATATTGGGCGGCGGTCTGGGCGTCGTAGAGCTGCTTGTTGGCCTGGTCGGCAGTGATCTTGCCGGTGGCCGCATTGGTCTGGATCGCGGTGGCCGCCGCGCTGAAGGCGCCAAACTGGATGAAGGCGTCGTTGTTGCCGCCCCAGACGACGACCAGATCACTGGCCTTGAAACTGCCAAAGGCCGCCAGGTGGTTGGCCACCTGCGTGACCATGGGCACGGTCAGGGCGCCGGCGCCGTTGTTGCGGCCGATGCCGTTGAGGTCGGTTACGCGCGAGCCGCCCTGGCCGTAACCGGTGCAGGTGGCGGCCAGCGCGGGATTGACCAGCCTGGCCGGGCATTTGACCGAGCTGCCGGCAAAACCCACCTCGGCCGGCGTCACCACCAGGCCCAGGGTCGCCGCCAGGTTCTCGACCTAGACCTTGCCCAGGTTGCCGTCCACATTGGTGGTGAACTTGCCGCCCAAATAAGGCGCGGCGCCGTTGCCGGTGAACGAGGTGACCGGCGCATACGCGCCCAGGTCGCTCAGGCTGTCACCAAAGCTCACCAGCGCAGTGAAGCTGCCCTTGGTGGTGGGGGTGCCGGCCGGCGCGCCGGTACCGGGAATCGGGGCGTCGCCGCCACCGCAGGCGGCAAGCAGGGCAGCGCCCAGCAGCGACAGCAAGGCTGCACGAATCTTGATCATGGGCTCTCCAGACAAATCGGTAGGGGGATGTCAAAGCAGCGGCATTAAATAGCACGACCGTACTTTTTTGCAGCGCTCACTGTAGCCAGCGATGGCGCGCGGCCACGCCAGGGTAAACCCGCCAAGCAGGTGTATTTCTTTGCAGGGCCTGCGCCGGCTCAATCACAGGTCGCGGCTCAAACCGGCCATTCGGCCGGTACCTCGACGGGCAGCTCCAACAGCATCTGCGCCATGCCCTTGCCCAGCGGGTCGAGCCGCAGCGAGGCCGGGCCGCCGCCGTCCAGGGCCTGGTGCAGCACCAGGTTCATGGCCTGCAGGCCGGGCAGGTGGTAGCGGTCGACCGGCCCCTTCACCAGGTGGCCCAGCCAGGCCAGCACCGCCTCGGGGGTGACCTGGGCCCAGAGGGTGGCCAGCC
>JAYUQJ010000341.1:0-3475 GCA_043756825.1 Betaproteobacteria bacterium
TCCAGCCGCATCAGTGATTCAGGGATCACCCCGATAACGCGACCACCGGCAGCCAGGGTGGCATCGGCCACCAGACCCATCAAGCCGGCCCGGCCCCCGCCGTACACCAATTGCCAACCGCGCCGCCCGATCGCCGTGCCCAGGGCCGAGGCCAAGTTCTGGTAGCTTTGCTTGTGGCCCGCACGCGAGCCACAAAAGACGCAGATCGAGACGCTGGTGCCTGGCTTGGCTGGCGCGCAGGTGTCGGGCGGCTGAGGCATGGCGGCCGCCTGTCAGGCGCCGGGGGGCGATGCCGCAGCATGCCCGCCAGGTGGCTTGAGGGGCAGCGCCGGACGCCAGTCCACCAGCCGGGTGCCGCAGGCAGCGTCATGCCAGAACTGACGATCGGGGCGCAGGCGGGTCAGCGCCGCATAGGCGCCCACGCCGGCCAACATCAGCCCGGCCGTTGCGCCTACGCCCTGCAGGCCGGCGAAGTAAGCGGTGGCCCAGGCCGGCACAAACCACATCCAACTGGCCAGATAGCGCATCAGGGCCTGCGCTTGGCCAACGGGCTGACCGTCGGCGCGCACCAGGCGCAGGTGCCAGGCCTTCATGGCGACGGTCTGCCCGCCATGCGACCACAACCAGGTGAAGTAGATGGCCAGCACCACAAACAGAAAGGCCTGCAACCCGGCCTTGCCTTGCAGGGCATGGCGCTGCTGGGTCAGGCTGGAGTACAGATAGCCCGCGACCATCAGCACGCCAAACAGCAGGATGCCCTCATAGACAAAGGCAGCCAGCCGCCGCGCCAGGCCGGGGGCCGGTTGCAGCGCCAGCGGACCGGGTTTGGTGTGCTGCACGCCGACCGACCCGCCCGGGCCAGGCTGGCCCGCAGCGTCACCGGGCTGGGCGGACGGCCGGGTCATGGCTGGCGCGCGCTGGCCGACGCCGCTGCCTGCGGCCCGCGCTGAGGCAACAAAGTGCTGGGATTGACCTGCCCAGGCTGGGCAGCAATCTTGGGTTGGCCCGGCCGGTGGTGCACCGGTGGCTCCACCGGGGCGGTCATCAAGGTGGTTGTCGCCCCCGGTTTGGCCTGCACCACGGTGGGTGTGACCGGCTTGGGCCGCACGGCTGTCGTTGCCGCACTCGCCGCCGTGGCCGGCTTGCTGTTGGCGTTGACCGGTTTGGCGGCCGGCGCGGCCCCGGACGCCGCCAGCGCAGCGGGCGCAGCATGTTCGTCGCCGGGTTTCGCGCGGGTCGCCAGGGCCTTGCGCTGCTCGTCAGGCAAGGCCTGATAGGCCTCCCAGCGCGCCTGCTTCTGCTCGGGTGACATCTGCTTGCTTTCCTGGAACGACAGACGAGCGCTGCCGCGCTCAGCGGGTGTCATGCGGGCCCATTCGGCCATCCGCTCGCGTACGCGCTGCTGGTCGGTGGCAGGCATGGTAGGAAAGCGGCTGGCCACCTCGATCCACTTGGCCTTGCGTGGCGCGTCGATGCTGCCCCAATCCCGCTCAAGCGGCGCCAGGATGCTGCGTTGCTGGGTATTGAGCGACGCCCAGGTCGGCCCGGTCGAGGCCCGTACAGGCGCCGCTGCGCCGCTGGCGCGCGCGGCGGCAGGGGCGGGCGCCTGCGCCAGCACAGGCGCGCCGGCAAGCGCAAGGGCTGCCAGGGCAGCCGTTGTGGAAAGCAGCAAGCGAAGCCCTTGAATCACCCGGCGCCCGCGATCAAGGCGCTTCGGCGCTGCGCAAGAACTCGGTGAAGCCCGGGTCCCGGTACGCGGCGGGCGGCAACTCGTCCGCCAGCAGGGCACTGTCGATTTCAGCGGCGGCGGCGATCTGTGCAAGGTCGTGGTGTTGCTGGATCAGCACCAGGCCGGCCGCCAACACAATCAAGGGCAGGACCGAAGCCAGGCGCCACCAGATCGACGGCGGGCCGCCCAGCGCGGCAGCGCTGCCGCTGACCGCCACGACGGACGGCGCCACCACGGTCTCGAGGTGGCGCTGATGGCGTGCGGCGGCCAGCGCCCGCTCGCGCCCGAAGCGAAGACGTTCGGAAACATCATGGGACAGACCTTCGGCGCGTTCGTTCAGCAGCGACGACAGTTGCGAAGTCAGGCGGGCTTCCAGGGCCAGGCTACGGCTGGCGTTTGAAGCGGACAGTGGTGGACGGTTCATGGTGCTAATCCCTTGCTGCGTAGTGCCTTGGCCAATGCATGCACCGCCCGAGAGCAGTGCGTCTTGACACTGCCTTCGGAGCAACCCATGACCGACGCTGTCTCGGCGACATCCAGCTCCTCCCAGTAACGCAGCAGGAAGGCTTCTCGTTGACGGCCGGGCAGCTCAGCCACCTGGGCTTCGATCATCAGCAAGATCTGTGACCGTGAGACGGTGTCAGCTGCACTTTCTGCGCCCAGCATCCCGGCTGCGGATTCCAGGCTTTCCAGCAAATCGAAATCGCCGTCGCCGGCGTCGGCGCCGAAATCCGACATGTTCTGCAGCACCGAATTCCGGACCTTGAGGCGACGGAAATGATCCATCGTAGCGTTGGACAGGATGCGCTGAAACAGCAGTGGCAGTTCGGCTGCGGGCCGATCGGCGTATTTTTCTGCGAGACGGATCATCGAATCCTGCACGACGTCGAGTGCGGCATCTTCGTCCCGCACCGTGTAGACGGTGCGTTTGAAGGCGCGCTTTTCGACGCTCTTGAGGAAGTCTGATAGTTCTTTGTCGCTCGCCAAGACTGATCCGCAATGCCCGCTGAAGGGGGGCGACCCCAAATCGGGAATGATTATGTCACCCGCACCCAGGCCGGGCCTGCCACGCCCGGGCGCGCCGGGAACTGGTGTGATAATGCTGCTACGCACAACGCGTCACTGGTCTGAAGCTGGCCGCCCACCCGAGGGGGCCCTTTGTTTTTGATCTCCCTGGTTCCGATGCCGCCTCACGAGGGCGCGCGTAGGGGCACCGATGGATTTTCGTCAGAGAAATTCACAAAGGTTCTGAATGGACATGTCACCCGACTTCAAGCGCGGCGCTGCGCCGCCGACTGCGGCGTTGCCGCAAACCCCCACGCCCCCTACCAGCCCTGGCACCGAACCCAACGGGTCGGAAATCCTGGTGCGCTGCCTGCAGGCTGAAGGCGTCAAGTTCATGTGGGGCTACCCTGGCGGGGCGGTGCTCTATATCTACGACGCACTCTACAAACAAGACACGATCGAGCATGTGCTGGTGCGCCATGAGCAGGCGGCGGTGCATGCGGCCGACGGCTATGCGCGCGCCACGGGCGAGGTGGGCGTAGCCCTGGTCACCAGCGGCCCGGGCGTGACCAATGCGGTCACCGGCATCGCCACCGCCTACATGGACTCGATCCCGATGGTGATCATCACCGGCCAGGTGCCCACGCCTGCGATCGGCCTGGACGCCTTCCAGGAGTGCGACACCGTCGGCATCACGCGCCCGATCGTCAAGCACAACTTCCTGGTCAAGGATGTGCGCGA
>JAYUQJ010000342.1:0-3462 GCA_043756825.1 Betaproteobacteria bacterium
CCTAGCCACAGCGGCAAATCCATCGGTTTTCTTAAGTCGCTCACAGCATCGAACACTGCACTAGTCGGCCCAGGCCAGGGTCGGCCTGGCGATGGGCCGCACTGATTCATAGGCCCGGCAGGCGCGCAGCACCAGGGCGTCACCGAACATCGGCCCCACCAGTTGCAAGCCGATAGGCAGACCGGCGCGGGTCAGGCCGCATGGGATGGACGCGGCGGGCTGCTGGCTGAGGTTGAAGGGGTAGGAGAAGGGCGTCCAGCCCAGCATGTTTGCCGGCGTCAGCGGGCTGTGGCCGGCCGGTCGCGCCTCGAAGGCCGGCACCGCCACGGCGGGCGTAGCGATCAGGTCATAGCCCAGCATGAACTGGCGCAGATGCGCACCCAGCAAACCGCGGCGCTGGTGCAGTTGCTGCACCTGCAGCGCTGACATGCGGGCGCCGAGTGCCGCCTCGGCCTGAAAATCCGGGTCGCACAGCGCCTGCTGGGCCGGCGACAGACCGCTCCAGACCGTGAAGGCGCCGAGAAACCACAAACCGGTGCAGATGTCGAGCGGGTCATCGATGCCAGGGTCGACCGCTTCGACCACCGCGCCCAGATCGGCCAGCTGCTGCACCGCGCGGGCCACCGCGTCGGCCACTTCCGGGTCGATCCCCTTGGCATAGCCCAGGGTCGGCGAGTAGGCGATGCGCAGCCCGCGCACGCCGTCGTCCAGACCGACCCGGTAATCGCGTCCATCGGCGGGCAAGGAGCTCCAGTCGCGCGCATCGGGCTGGCTGATCACGTTCATTATCAATGCCGCGTCGGCCACGCTCAGGCTGTGCGGGCCGAGATGGGCGACGCTGCCGAAGGGCGACAAGGGATAGGCAGGCACCCGGCCAAAACTGGGCTTGAGCCCGAAGTTGCCGCAAAAAGCTGCCGGTATGCGCACCGATCCCGCACCGTCGGTGCCCACCGACAAGGGGCCCAGACCGGCCGCCACAGCCGCCGCCGTGCCGCCGGACGAGCCGCCCGGTGTGCGCGTCAGGTCCCAGGGGTTGCGCGTGATGCCGGTCAGCGGTGAATTGGTCTCGCCCTTGCAGCCAAACTCGGGCGTGGTGGTCTTGCCCAGCAGCACCGCGCCAGACTCGCGCAGGCGGGCGGTGACCGGGGCATCCACCTCCCAGGGCTGGGCCGGATCGACGCTGCGCGAGCCGCGCCGGGTGGGCCAGCCGCGCGTCAGGATCAAGTCCTTGATCGACACCGGCACGCCGTCCAGCAAGCCCTGCGGGCGGCCCTGGCGCCAGCGCTGCTCGCTGGCGCGGGCCGAGGCCAGCGCCGCCTCGGCATCGACCAGGCAAAAGGCGTTCAACCGGGGGTTGAGCCGGTCGATGCGGGCCAGTACCTCGCGGGTGGCCTCGACCGGCGAGGCGGCGCCACTGCGGTAGAGCTGCAGCAAGGTGACGGCGCTGCATTCGGCCAGCTGGCCGGGGCGGGATTCGGTCATCGATCGCTCCTGGTGAGGGGATGCAAGGGGGGCGGCGCGGTTCAGCCCGCTTCGCCCTGCTGCAAACGGGTCAGCAAGCTGGGCAAGGACAGGCGTTCGGTCAGCACCTCGACCATATGACGGGCACAGCGCCGGTGCACACGGTCGAAGGGTGTCCAGTCGAAATCATCCATTTCGGGGCGGCCCCTGCCCCAGTGGTCGGTATAGCGACTGTCACAGTGGCACAGGGCCAGATCGAAGCGCTCGCTCAACACGCCGAACAGGTGCAGGTCCTTGCGCGGCCGGTAGGGCATGCGGCCCAGATCGAGCATGGGACGGCCGTCCAGTTGCAGCCCGCATTCCTCGCGCGTCTCGCGCAGGGCCGATGCCAAGGACGTTTCACCCGCCTCGCGATTGCCCTTGGGGATGTCCCAATGCCAGGCCCCGGTGACATGGCAGAGCAGGATCTCCTGGCAGTCATTGAGCACCAGGATGCCACAGGACAAGGTCTTCATGGGGCAGTTGTCCGAGGCACCAGTTTCCAGATCGCCGCCGTGGCCAGCATGGACAGGGCCATGCAGCCCCAGATCACCGGGGCATAGCTGTGCAGGCGGTCGAACACCGCACCGGCCAGCCAGGGGCCGAGCAGATTGCCCAGCGCCGCCCCGGTGTAGAGCGTGCCGATGATGGCCGACACCGCGCGGGCGCCGAACAGGTCCATGCACAGGGCCGGCATCAGCGACACGATGCCGCCGTAGCTCAGGCCCATCCACACCGCAAAACCAGCCAGGGCCGCATAGCCCGGCGCGCCCCACCAGAGCAGGAAGGACAAGCCCAGCGACGCCTGGGCCAGCGCCAGCGTCAAGGGCCGTCCCACCCGGTCTGCCAGCGCGCCGATCACGAAGCGGCCCACCAGGCTGCCGATGCCGATCAGGCCGACCAGGCCCACCGCCTGCGCGTCGGACACGCCCAGGTCGCGCGCGGCGGCGGACAGGTGGGCAAAGGGGATGAACATCGCCGGGCTGGCCGCCACGGCCATCAGGTAGAGCCAACGGAACTGGGGCGTGGCCAGTGCCTGGCGCAGGCCATGGCCGGCCACCGCCACGCCGGCTCGCGCAGTAGCTGCCGGCGCACGCTTGAGCAGCAAGGTGGCGCCCAGGCCCGCCAGCAACACCAGCAGCGCCAGGCACTGCAGGGCCTGGCGCCACTGCAGCCAGCCGATCAGCCAGGTCGCCAGCAGCGGCACCGCCACCGTGCCCGCGCCGATACCCGCGCTGGCGATGCCGGCGGCCAGGCCGCGGCGCCGCGTGAACCAGGGTTGCACGCAAGCGATGGCCGGGGTGTAGACCAGCGCGATGCCCAGGCCGACCCCCACCCCGTAAGCCGCATAGATCGCCGCCATCGACTGCGCCAGGCTGCTGGCCAGCAGCCCGCCGGCGATCAGCAGCATGCCCGCGCTGCACACCCGGCGCGGGCCGAAACGGTCGGCCAGCAAGCCGCCCACAGCGCCAAAGACGAAGTACACCAACCCCGACAGACCGAACACCAGCGACACATCGGCACGCTGCGCCTGGAACGCTGCCGACAGCGACTCGAAGAAGGCGGCGAAGGAGTACGAGACGCCGAAGATCACCGCCAGCGCGACAAAACAGGCCCACACCGCCACCCAGGCATAGCGGGGTTCGTCAGTGGCATTGGCAGCAGGCTGGGACATGCTGGCCGAGTGTAGAGGCGAGGCCCACCCCGCAGTGCGGAGGTCGCCCCAGGACAGGGGTGGCAGTGCGCCCGGCGGCGCCGGCAGGGGCTGGCACGGGCGATAGGCGCCGGCCGGCCTAAACTGGCCAGCCCGCCTCATCTTCAGTCCAAGGCCCGCCATGATTCTCGAGATCGCCGACATCCGTATCCACCCCGAGCAGCAGGCCGCCTTCGAGGAAGCGGTCCTGCGCGCGGCCCGTACCGTGGCAGCGCGGGCCGAGGGCATGCTGGGCTGGACCGTCAGCC
>JAYUQJ010000343.1:0-3459 GCA_043756825.1 Betaproteobacteria bacterium
GTCCAGCCAGGGCTGGGGCCCACCGTCCCCGTCCCGCAGGTTCAGCGCCTGCAGTTGGCGGCGCAACGTGGCCTCTTGCACCACCTCGGCAAAGCTGCTGCGGCCGGTGCGGGCGGGGGTGTCCAGGTCGCCCTGCACATGGCGCCAGCCCATGGCGACCAATTGCTCGACAAAGGGCCTTTCAACGGTGGCAAGTTCCCAGCCCATTCAAGCCCTCGACGATGCGCGCGCTGTGTGTGAAGTCTTGGGACGGCTTGACACCACCCGAACGCATTCGGACCTGGCGTCGAAGTGGCTCAGGCCTGCCATTCCGGCAGGGCCTGCAACACGTAGCGGGGCCTGCCACGGCCCACGGTTGTCTGCGCAAATTGCACGGTCACGGGCTCACCCAAGTGGTCGTTCACGGCCTCGGGCCGCTCAATCGCGGCGGCCATCTTGCCGCCCACCACCTCACCCGTGTCGGCCCTGCGGAACTCAAAGGTGCGCCGCTTCGGCAGCAGCCCCTCGAAGCTTCCCTCAAGGGCAATCACCGACTCTTGCAGGTTGTCACGGCTGAGCCGTGCCAGTTGCTCACCCACTGCCCGCAACCGGCTTTCGGTGCTCTGGCGGGTCAAGCGGGCATGGTCAGGCAACTCAGCAAGACGCGCCTCCAGAAACGACCTTTCAGCGGTCAACGATGCATGCTCAGTCATGGTGCGGCTCCAGACAGCGCATTTTGCGCCAGCCGCTTGTCGAAATGGCCAGGTCATGCGGACGCGGGCGGGGCCAGCCCCGCATAGCGGCTCATAGCGGCTCATAGACCGCGCATAGACCACGCATAGACGCGCATAGAACCCCCTATCAAACACCGTCCTGCACGGCGCCGCCCGACCCTTCACCCAGCGCCTGCTCGATCTGGGCGATGGTGGGCAGGCTGGTCTGCAGATCGGCCGGCAGCGCGGCGATCAATTGGTACTCGGCCACGCCCATCGGCTTGGCGCTGTCGCGCAGTGCGTATTCGGCCACCACCTTGTTTTTGCTCTTGCACAGCAGCAGGCCGATGGTGGGTGCGTCGGCGGCGGTTTTCATCTGCATGTCCACGGCGGTGAGGTAGAAGCCCAGCTGCCCCACATGCTCGGGCTTGAACGGCCCGGCCTTGAGTTCGATCACCACATAGCAGCGCAGCTTGAGGTGGTAGAACAGCAGGTCGATGAAAAAGTCGTCGCCGCCCACCTCCAGCGGCACCTGCTTGCCGACAAAGGCAAAGCCGGCGCCCAGCTCCAGCAAAAAGCGCGAGATGTGCTGCACCAGCGCGGTTTCGATTTCACGCTCCTGCGCCGCATCGCTCAGGCCCAGGAAGTCAAGGCGGTAGGGGTCTTTCAGTGACTCGCGGGCCAGGTCAGACAGCGGTGCCGGCAGTTGCTGGGCAAAGTTGGTGACGGCCTGGCCGGCGCGCTGGTGGGCGCGGGTCTCGATCTGCATCACCAGAACGTTGCGCGACCAGTTGTGCGCGGTGGCCTGGGCGGCATACCAGCGGCGCTCGTCCTCGGTGCCCAGCTTGTCCAGCAGCGCCAGTTGGTGGTACCAGGGCAGTTGTGCAAGCACCGCTTGCACAAAGTCCGCATCCGGCCAGGCCTGGGCAAAGGCACGCATGTACTTCAGGTTGCGCGGCGAAAAACCCTGCATGTCGGGGAAAGCGGTGCGCAGATCATGCGCCAGCCGGTCCACCACCTTGGCGCCCCAGCCCTGCTGCGATTGGCGGCCCAGGATGTCGCGGCCGATCTGCCAGTACAGCAACACCAACTCGCGGTTGACGGCCAGCGCCGCGCGCTGCTGGGCGCTGTGGATGCGGGCTTTGAGCTCGGCCAGCCAGTCGGCGTAGCCGGCGGGCGGTGTGGTCAACGAGGGCGGGCGCGGGGCGGTCATGGGGCGGCGGGCGCCAGCAGCGGGGTGACGCGGACGCGGCCGGTGAGGAGGTCGTTCATGAGGCCGGATTTTTGGCGCGAGAGCTTGCGTGATTCAACAGCCTCGTGCTGGATGCGGCGCTGGGCGAGTGCAATTCCGTCGATGATCGCTGCTTGCTCAGCCGGTCGAGGTAGTGCAACCAGGAAGTGCGCGATGTCGTCACTCGAAACCCCGGAGACGGCGACTTGGCGTATCAGCGTCCTACGGTGAGCGGAACTCAGCGCTCCCCGCAAAAATAGGGCGGCAAACTCAGGCTCGACTCGCTTACGGTCAACGCGAGCCCTAACTATGGATGACTCGAAGGTCGACGCCTCTGGCAGGTTGCGAACAATAGTGCACTGACCAGCGCCCTCAAAGGTCAACGACCGTCGGGCGAACAGCAAGTCGCCCACTTCTAGGCCAAAGGCGTTCAACTCGGACCGCGTCACTTGGACCCGGGTAGCCGACTCGAAATCAACTGCCTCGCCCCGAAACATTCCGCCCATTTGCACCATGAGCGGGCCGATGCCGTGAAACGAGCTTGGCTTGTAGAGGCCATTGCGCGTCCCGCCGACGAGTACTTGGCCGAGCACGTCTGGCACCCAATCCTTTGGAATCCACCCCAGCGGCGATTCCTTGTAGAGCTGAGGTGCCTGGCACTGCGGCGGGCGCAGTTCGCCGTTGGCGCCAATGCCGCGTGTCAGCAGGTCGTGCAGCAGTCCCTGCTTGACGTGCTTGAGCTTCTCGATGATCGCCTCGGTCTGGCGAATGGTGGTGTCGAGGGTGTCAAGGACTCGTGAAATCTCCATCTGCTCAAACGCCAGCGGGCGAAACAGTCCAAGGTTTTCCAGCACCCCTCGATCAACGTGTGGGATTCCCGTGCCGCTGGTTTGACTCTTCAGTCTTGGCTCCAGATGCTTCAGAGCGTGGGCAAAGTAGCTGCGATCAATGCTCTCGTCGGCACACAGGCGCGCCATTGTTGACGCAGCAAGTCCTGCCTTGCCGCGAAAGAACTCCCCAGCGTTTGACCCGTCCCACAGCAGTACAGCGTCGCCCTCTTCAATGAAAACCGCATCCGGCCCAGGCTTGGCAGCCAAGGCTGCCGCTCGTCCACGCAGATGTTCGGGTGTCAGATACGGTGACGCATTTGGGCCGTCAAAAGGAACCTGCAATGGCGGTTTACCTTTGACTATCTTGACGTAATCACCCAGCCGCACGAAATCAGACATAGCCGAGCCCGCGCATCAGGGACCGAAGTGAATCAATTGATGTCGCACGCTTACCTTCAATCTCGATCAACGTCACTAGATACTTGTCCCACCAGTTCTCAACCACCGCAACCACCTGCTGCCGCTGCGCAGAAACACGGCTCTCCAGAATCGCCAACATGTCATTGCGCAAAATCGCCAACAGCAACACCGCAGCCGCCGCCTCATCCAAGCCGTCCACCGCCGCATTCAGCCGCTGCGCAAAGCCCAGCGCCTGCGCCTTGACCTCTTTCTTCAACGCCGCCAGCTCGCGCTTCCAGTCCTTGAG
>JAYUQJ010000344.1:0-3459 GCA_043756825.1 Betaproteobacteria bacterium
CCTGGTTGTCGTGGGTGGCGCGCAGCATCAGGATCGAGCGTGCGTCCGGGATGGCATGGGCCATGGCCACGAAGTTGTACTGCCCGCCCACCCCCGAGACCACCTGGCCGGATTCCAGCGCGTCGCTGGCGGCCGCGCCCAGCAGCGTGACGATCATGGTGGTGTTCATGAAGCGCGCGCGGTGGCGCTGAGCCCGCTTCAGGCCGCTGGCACCGGGCGCCGGGCCGTCGAGCTGGTTGATGAAATCGATGCGGGTCATGTCGATCCGGGCCAGCTCGTCCGGCCCCATGTCGCGCAGGCGCTGGTAGAAATCATTCGGGCCCAGGAAGAATCCGCCGGTCATGACGATGCCGCCGGTCAGGCGCTTGCCCAGCAGCTGCGCGGCGATGGCTTCGAAGGCGGTCTCGCCGACCAGGTCGTTGCACAGCGCCTGCCCCTCATGCAACAGCTTGCCGCCGTCCACGGTCACGCCGGGCTTGACGATGCCGAAACGGGTGAGAAACCCCAGGTCGTCGGCGGTCAGCGGGCTGTGGATGCGGCCGGCCTGGTGCAAGCCGCGCAGCAGCTGCGGTGTCACCACCGGGCCGGGCTGCGCGGCCTGGTTGAGCAGGCGCTGCAGGGCGGTGTCGGCGAACACCTCGCGGCGCACGATGCCGGCCTCGATCAGCTGCAAAAAGCCGTTGACGAACATCTCCGAACAGCCGTAAAGGCCACGCTCGAAGCGCCCGGTCTCGCGCGGCAGCGGGCCGCCGTCCAGGCCGTCCGGGCACAGGCTGTCCAGGATGGTCCGGTACTCGGCGCCGTGGCGCTCACGCACGATCAGGGCCTGGGCGATCGCATCGCCCAGCGAGCCGATGCCGATCTGCAGCGTGCCGCCATCGGCCACCAGGCTGCTGGCATGCAGGCCGATCGCGTAATCGGCGGTGCTGACCTTGCCATTGGGCGGGCCGAAGAGCCGGTGGGTGCAGGCGGGGTCGGTGACGATGATGTCGAAAAAGCCCGGCGCCACCACCGCGCCGTTGGGCATGAAGGGCATCTGCTGGTTGACCGCCGCCACCTTGAGCAGCGGGCGGCCCTCGGCAGCGAATTTCTCGACCACCTCGAAGACCACATCCGGGTTGCTGCTGACCGACAACTGCCGGGCGTCACCGCTGCCCTGCTCGGCCACCGCCTGGGCGATCACGTTCATGCCCTGCAGCAGCATGTCGCGGGCCACGAAGGTGTAGTTGGTGGAGATATAGCTTTGCTGGGCGATGTCATTGCCCAGGTAGTCGCCGGTCTTCAGAAAAAACTCGCGCACCTCGATATTGGGCGGCAGGCCGGCGCCGCGAGCGTCCTTGACGTAGTCCAGGTCGGGGTAGTCGTCAAACACCCGCGCCACCAGCGGCGCCAGGAAGTGGCGTTCCAGATCGCTCTTGCCCACCGGCTTTTCCAGCGACAAGGCGGTGACGATGGTCAGGCGGCGCTGCCCGTCGGCCTTGATGCGGCGGTACAGCGCATTCACCAAGGGGTTGGGCTTGCCGATGCCCAGGGGCATGCCCAGCACGATGTCGCCCGGCACCGCGTCCAGCACGGCGTCCACGGCAGCGTCCAGGAGGGGAATGACGCGGGGTTGGGGCATGGGAGTCCACGAAACAAGTGCCGCCCGGCTCGGGCTGTCGGCAGTGTGGTCCGCTGCGGCCTGCGCCGCCTTGATTTGTGACAAGCCGGCGTGATCGCGCCCAGGCCGGTCGCGCGGGGGGGCAGGCGTCGCGGTGCTGGTCGAAATTCGAGCCCGCGATGCGGCGAGGCGCGCCTGACCACAAACCACACGATTGGTGGCAATTGGACCGTATTCGCCGGCCCGCGCCAGGGCGCTTTGTGGTCGAATCAATTGTCCTTTTGTGACGCAACCATGACGCCTGCCCAACGACCTTTACCGCCACCGGAGTCCTCGGCCGATGTCGTGCTGCACCGCCAGCAGCGCTGGGCCCTGGCGGCCACGGTGGGTTTGGCGGCCGGCCTGGGCGCGATGCTGGGGCATGGCCTGGCGGCCTCGCTGGCCGGCTTGCTGCCGGCAGCCTGGCAGGTGGCCACGCCCGCCTTGCTGGGCGCCCTGGTGGCCCTGCTGCTGGTGCCGCTGAGCGCCTGGGTGGCGCTGCGCATCGTTGCACCCGCCCTGCCACGGCGCGCCGCGCTGAGCCTGGTTCGGCCCACGCCGGGCGCTAAATCGGCCCAGGCCGGGGCGGTGACGGGGTTGCGACACGACCCCAAGCCCGACCCGCAGGCCCCGGCCCGGGACGCATTGACCGGCGCCTACACCCAGACCCATTTCGTCGCTGCCACCGATCGCGAATGGTCGCGCATCCGCCGCCACGGCGAAGACGCGGCGCTGCTGATGATCGACATCGACCACTTCAAGCGCCTCAATGACGAGCATGGCATGGCCTGCGGAGACGCCATGCTGGTCGAGATCACCCGCCAGGCATCGGCCACCCTGCGGCCCTATGACCTGCTGGCGCGTTTTGGCGGCGGTGTGCTGGTGGTCTATCTGCCCCACACCGACCCACTGGGCGCGCTGGACGTGGCCGAGCGCATCCGCGAGCGGGTGTCGGCGCTGCGCCTGGAGTGGCATGGCAAGCAGGTCAAGGCCACCATCAGCGTGGGCGCCACCGGCATTGGCGTGTCGCATGCGGCGCTGGACGCGGTGATCGCCGACGCTGGTGCCGCGCTGCGCGAGGCCAAGACGGCGGGCCGCAACTGCGTGCGCGCCGCGCCGATCCCGCCGCGCCGCCCGGTCGCCGGCCACGCCGGCCCCGCCCAAGGCGACGGCTGGCAGTGAGCCCGCGCATGAGCCGCCCGGGTCAGGCCCCCAGCTTCAGCGCCTGCAGCCGCCCTGTCATTTCCAGGTAGCCCAGGCCCAAGCGCTGACCGCCCGGTGCCAGCAACTCAGCCAGGCCTTCCCAGTAGACCGTGCCGGTGGACGCGCGGCTGTCCAGTTCCTGCGCGTCCAGCAGCGCATTCAGCTCGTAGCGGCCGGCGGGCGTGCGGATGCGCCAGCCCACCGGGTACTGGGCGCCCGTGGCCGGGCTGCGCCAGCTGCGCAGAGGCTCGAACCCCACTTCGTGCGGCGCGAAGCTGCGCACCGGGCCGCCCGCCGGCCGGTGGCTGCCGCCGGCCCAGAGCACCGTGCCGTCGCCCCGCCGCAACACGAAGGCGGTGAGCGCACCGCCATCGAACAGGTTGATGCCGATCCAGTCCCAGCCCGTGGCGCCGGGGGCCAGCAGTTCGTCGCTCCATTCATGGTCCAGCCAGCCGCGACCGGGCAGCGCGGTGGCGGTGCCGCCCGGCGTCAGCGTGCCGTGCACGGCCAGCTGCGGCTGGCTGTAGTAATGGCTGGCCTGGCTGGGCTGCGGGCCCTTGCGCGAGTGGCCGGCGTCGCCTTGCAGCAGCAGCGGCTGGGTCGGTTGCAGCCGCAGG
>JAYUQJ010000345.1:0-9635 GCA_043756825.1 Betaproteobacteria bacterium
TCAGTTTTGTACGTGCGCGCGGCGCGGCTGTTCGATGAACTGCAGGTCGCGCACGGCGACGGCAGCTTCGCGCGGCGGCTTGCCGCACTGGCCAAGCTCGACCTGATCGTGATCGACGATTTTGCGTTTCTCCCCCATGGGGCCAGCCGAGCGCAACGACCTGCTCGAACTGCTGGACGACCGCATCGGCACGCGCTCGACCTTGATCACCAGCCAGCTACCGGTCAAGGCCTGGCACACCTACCTCAACGACCCGACGCTGGCCGACGCGATCCTCGACCGGGTCGTGCACAGCAGCCACAAGATCGAGCTCAAGGGCACTCGGTCGATGCGCGACGGCGACGCTGCGGGGGCGCCGTGAACCAGCATCCTGCACGCCCTACAGACCGGCAAAACCGGCAAGACCGGACATGAGTACATGGCCCGGTCGGGGCGCCTCCGGCGGCCTGGCAGGGGCCTGAGATCTGAAGATCAATCCAACCCCAAACCCAGCCCCGATACGCCTCTGGCGGGCGGGCGTTTCAGGCTGATCGTGGACGGCTGGGCTACATTCACCCCTCGTGCTTGCGCGCCTCCCCGGCGCACCCTCGACAACGTCGGGTCACCGTCCACGATCAGACTGAAACGGGCGTCCACGATCGCTGAAATACGCATCGGGCCTGCTGAACCGCCCGCCGGCCCGCTTCACCGGCAAGCGCCCGGTCTTGATCAACCTGCACGGCGGGCCGGAATCGCAAGCCCGCATCGGTTTTGCCGGGCGCAACAACTATCTGCTGCAGGACCTCGGCATCGCCATCCTGCAGCCCAATGTGCGGGGCTCCAGCGGCTACGGCAAGACCTTTCTGGCGCTGGACAACGGGCGCCTGCGCGAGGACTCGGTCAAGGACGTGGGCGCCCTGCTCGACTGGATTGCGACCCAGCCCGATCTGGACGCGCAGCGTGTGGTGGTGGCCGGCGGCAGTTATGGCGGCTACCTGAGCCTGGCCGTGGCCAGCCTGTTCGCCGACCGTATCGCCGGGGCCATCGACGTGGTGGGCATCAGCAATTTCGTCAGCTTTCTCGAGAACACCGAGAGCTACCGCCGTGACCTGCGCCGGGTGGAATACGGCGACGAGCGCGACCCGGCGATGCGCGAGTTCCTGCAGCGCATCTCGCCGCTCAACCAGGCCGAACGCATCACCCGACCGCTGCTGGTGGTGCACGGCCGGCAGGACCCGCGGGTACCCTACACCGAGGCCGAGCAGATCGTGGCCCGGGTGCGTGCCCAGGGCACGCCGGTCTGGTATGTGCTGGCCGACAACGAGGGCCATGGTTTTGCCCGCAAGGAAAACGCCGACTACCAGTTCCTGGCCACGGTGCTGTTCTTGCAGCAGGTGATGGGCCTGGGCCGCTGAGCGGCCCAGGCCCTCAGCGGGCGGGCGCTGACAGCCTGATCAAGGTGGCCTCGGCGCGCTGGTCCAGGGTCGGCCGGTCGACCCCCATCAGGCGCAGCGTCAGGGCCTCGGCGACACGGATGCGGGTGCCTGCCTGCACCAGAAGGGGGCTGCCCCGTACCGCCCGCACCCCGTCGACCATGGTTTCGCTGTCGGACAGCACATGCAGGTGCACGCCCTGGTCGAAGCGGCGCAGCTCGAAATGCCAGCGGCTGATCTGGCGCGCCAGGTGGGGGTCGGGGTGGGTCAGCACGATGTCGTTGGCGCGCATGCCTTCATGCAGGTGCAGGCGGCCGAAGGCGATGATGTCCTGCCCTGGCAGAGCGATCTGTTCGCCGGTCTCCTCGATCCGCAGGCTGCGCGGGAACAGATTGGCATCGCGCCAATCCAGCGTCAACAGCTCCACCCCGCCGGGGTAGTCGCGCAGCGCCACACTGCCGATGAGCTGGCAGTTGATCCGGTGCGCGCGCCCCAGCTCCTGGTAGACCGGGCGGGTCAGGCGTATCTCGCCGCCCTCGGCCGAGGCTGCCACCCTGGCGCACAGATTCACCGCTTCGCCGCTCACGGCCTGGCCGTCGGTCAGTGCCGGCGCCCAGTGCAGGCCCACCCGCACATGCAGCTGGTGCGGGCGGCTGCGGCCGGCATTGGCCGAGGCCATGGCCTGCTCCAGGCCGGTCAGGCTGGTCATGGCGGCGTCGGCCGACGGGAAGACCATGAAGGCGCCGTCGCCGGCGGTGTCGACGATGCGCCCGCCCGACTCGCCAAGGCTGCCGGCCAGCAGATCCAGGTGCAGTTGCTGCAGCTGGCGCCCCGCCGAATCGCCAAATCGCGAGAAGTAGGCGGTCGAGCCGACGATGTCGCAGAACGCCAGCAGGGTCTGGCGCTCAAAGCGGCGGGTCAATTCCTGCTGCAGCTGGCCCTGCAGCCGGATGATCTCCGTCATCGTCAAATTGCCGAAATCCGTCATCTTCAAGGTCTGCCCCCGGGCTCACCGGCCATCGCCGGCAGCGCTCATCCGCGCAAGTGGCAGGCTACTGCATGGCCTGCACCTGAGGCATCCACTGCCTTGAGCACCGGTATTTCGTGGCGGCACCGCTCCTGCGCCAGCGGGCAGCGGGTGTGGAAGTGGCAGCCCGGTGGTGGGTTGATCGGGCTGGGCACGTCGCCCTGCAACAGGATGCGCTTGCGCTTGACCGTCGGGTCAGGGATGGGCACGGCCGACAGCAGCGCCTCGGTATAGGGGTGTTGCGGTCGGGTGTACAAATCCTTGGCGGAGGCGATCTCGACGATGCGGCCCAGGTACATCACCGCCACCCGCTGGCTGATGTGTTCGACCACGCTCAGGTCGTGGGCGATGAAGATGTAGGTCAGGCCCAATTGCGACTGCAGGTCTTCCAGCAGGTTGATCACCTGGGCCTGGATCGACACGTCCAGCGCACTCACCGCTTCGTCGCAGATGATCAGCTTGGGGTTGACGGCCAGGGCCCGCGCGATGCCGATGCGCTGGCGCTGGCCGCCCGAAAACTCGTGCGGGTAGCGGCGCATGTGGTCGGCGCTGAGCCCCACCGTTTCCAGCAGTTGCACGATGCGGGCGTCGTAGTCGGCGCGGGTCCTGGTCAGTTTATGGATCGTCAGGGCCTCGCCGATGATGGCCGACACCGTCATGCGCGGGTTCAGGCTGGCGAAGGGGTCCTGGAAGATGATCTGCATGTCGCGTGCCAGCGCGCGCAACTCGTCCTTGCCGGCATCGGTGACGCTCTTGCCCTCAAACCACACTTGGCCCGAGGTCGGCTCGATCAGGCGCAGGATGCAACGGCCTGTGGTGCTCTTGCCGCAGCCGCTCTCGCCCACCAGGCCCAGGGTCTCGCCGGCCGGCAGCTCGAAGCTCACGCCGTCCACGGCATGCACCTGGCCCACGGTGCGGCTGAGCAGGCCGCCCCGGATGGGGAAACGCTTGACCAGGTCCTGTACTTTGAGCAGCGCTGTGCCGGCGCCCGCGAGCTTGGCCGCGCCGCTCATGCCAGGGCGCTTTCCAGGATGCAGGCCACCTTGTGGCCGGGCGTCACCTCGCGCAGCGCTGGCGTGGCCAGGCGGCAGGCCGGCATCGCGAACTTGCAGCGGCCGGCAAAGCGGCAGCCCGGTGCCGGGTCGATCAGCTTGGGCACGGTGCCGGGGATGGCTTCGAGGCGGACCTTGTTCACGGCCGCGGTGTCGATGCGCGGGATGCTGCGGATCAGGCCCTGCGTGTAGGGGTGGCGCGGGTGCGCAAACAGGTCTTCGGCACTGGCCTCCTCGATCACCGTCCCGGCATACATCACCACCACCTTCTGCGCCACCTCGGCCACCACGCCCATGGCATGCGTGATCAGCATCACCGACATGCCCAGGCGGTCTTTCAGCTCTTGCATCAGGTCGAGGATCTGGGCCTGGATCGTGACGTCCAGCGCCGTGGTGGGCTCGTCGGCGATCAGCAGCTTGGGGCTGCAGGCCAGCGCGATGGCGATCATCACGCGCTGGCGCAGGCCGCCCGAGAACTGGTGCGGGTAGGCATTGACGCGCCGTTCGGGCGTGGGGATGCGCACCAGGCGCAGCATCTCCACCGCGCGGTTCATCGCCTCCCTGCGCGACAGGCCATCGTGCAGGCGCACGCTCTCGGCGATCTGCTCGCCCACGGTGTAGACCGGGTTCAGGCTGGTCATCGGCTCCTGGAAGATGATCGCGATCTCCTTGGCGCGGATCTTCTGCATCTCCTCGGGCGGCAGCGGCACCAGGTCCCGGCCCTGCCACAGCACCTTGCCGGCGACGATCCGTCCCGGCGGCATGTCGATCAGCTTGAGCACGGTCTTGGCCGTCACGCTCTTGCCGCAGCCGCTCTCGCCGACCACGCAGACGGTCTGGCCGGCATCGATGCTGATGTCCACGCCGTCCACCGCGTGCAGCCAGCCGTCGTCAGTGCTGAAGTGGGTCTTCAGTCCCTGGATGTCCAGCAGGGGGCTCACAGCACGCGCCTCGGGTCGAGTGCGTCGCGCAGGCCGTCGCCGATGAAATTGATGGTCAGCACCGTGAGAAAGATCGCCAGACCGGGAAACAGGGCCCAGTGCAGGGCCAGGTCCATGTAGTCGCGGCTGTCGTAGAGGATGCGGCCCCAGGTGGGGATGTCGGGCGGGAAGCCCAGGCCCAGAAAGCTGAGCGTGCTTTCGGCAATGATGGCGGCGGCCACGTCGATGGTGGCGGCCACGATCACCGGGCCCAGGCTGTTGGGCAGGATGTGGCGCAGTACCTGGCGCGTGTTGCTGGCGCCCAGGGCGCGGGCAGCCTCGACGAACTCTTTCTCGCGCAGGCTGAAGAACTGGGCCCGCACCAGCCGCGCCACCGGCATCCAGCGGAATCCGCCGATCACCGTGACGATCAGGATGAACATGCCCATCTCCAGCCCGAAGGCCTGCTTCAGCGGCTCACGGAACAGGAAGATCAGCAACAGCAGCAGCGGCAGCTGCGGCAGGCTCAGGAACAGATCGGTCAGCCACATCAGCAGCGAGTCGACCCAGCCGCGCGCCATGCCGGCCACCGCGCCGATCAGCACGCCCACGCTGATGGCCATCAGCATCGCGGCCAGGCCCACCGCCAGGCTGATACGCCCGCCGTAGAGCATGCGGGCCAGCAGGTCGCGGCCCAGATCGTCGGTGCCGAACAGATGCTGGGCCGAGGGCGAGGCCAGGCGGGCCTTGAAGTCGATGTCGTTGATGCCGACCTTGTAGACCAGCGGCCCCAGCAGCACCGCCAGCACCATCCCGCCCAGCAGCCACAGGCTCCAGTAGGCCAGACGGTGGCGCTGGAAGCGCCGCCAGGCCTCGGCCCAGGGGGACGTGCTCAGGCGCGGCCGCGCAGCGCCGTCGCCGGCCTCAGCGGTAACTGATGCGGGGGTCGAGCCAGCCATAGAGCAGGTCTGCCATCAAGTTGAAAAGGACCACCAGGCAACTGAAGACGAAAGTGACCGCCATGATCACCGGCGTGTCGTTGCGCAGGATGGCATCGATCAGCAGGCTGCCGATGCCGGGGATGCGGAAGATCTGCTCGGTGACGATGGCCCCGCCAAACACGGCCGGCATCTGCAGCGCCACCAGGGTGACCACCGGGATCAGCGCATTGCGCACCACATGCTTGGTGATCACCGTGCGCTCGGCCAGGCCCTTGCTGCGCGCGGTGGTCACGTAGTCGAGCCGGATCACGTCCAGCACCGCCGAGCGCACGTAGCGCATCGTGCTGGCCGCCTGGAACAGGCCCAGCACCGTGATCGGCATGATCGATTGGCGGAACTGCTGCCACCACCAGTCCAGGCCGGTGGCCGACAGGTCACTGCGGTAGACAAACGGGAACCAGCCCAGGTAGATGCTGAAGAACAGGATGAAGATCACGCCGGTGAAGAAGGTGGGCAAGGAAAAGCCCACGAAAGCCACCGTGCTGGCGATGCGGTCGAACCAGGAGTAGGGCCGGGCGGCTGCCAGGATGCCCACCGGCAGCGCCACCAGCAGGGCCAGCAGCTGCGACAGGCCGATCACCGCCAGCGTCACCGGGATGCGCTGGGCGATCAGCTGGTCGACATCGATGCGGCTGACGAAACTGAAGCCCCAGTTGCCCTGGAACATGCTGCTCAGCCAGCTCCAGTAACGCTGCCAGACGGGGTCGTCCAGGCCAAACTGCGCGCGCAGGGCCATGCGCACCTCGGGCGGCACCGACGGGTTGTTGGCCAGGTCCTCGAAGGGGTCTCCGGGGGCCAGTGCCAGCACCGTGAACAGCACCACGCTGATGCCCAGCAGGCTGGGCAGCGCGATCAGCAGGCGGCGGAGGATGTAGTTGAGCAAGGGAGCAAGCGCTCAGTGGCGCGCCAGAAGATCGAAGGATCAAGAGAACAGACGGTCACAAGCCGAAGCAATTCCAGCGGCCGCCGCGGAACCGGCTTTGCCGGGCCGCCTGCGGCGCCCCCTTGAGGGGGCTGAGGCCGGACACAAACGGCCTTCCGTTTGTGCCTGCCGAAGGGCTGGGCCACTGGCCCAGCGCGGCCTGCAAGGACGCCGCAGGCGCTGCGGGGGTGGGTGAGGTTATGCCTCTCTGGTCCAGTAGCCGATGGCCCAGGTCAGGCTGTCCCAGGCCGAACTATGGATCACCATCTTGTTGACCACCCCCACCGGACGCGGGCGGGCGAACAGCGGGATCACATGGCCGTCATTGACCACCAGGTCGTTGAGCCTGATGAACATCGCGGCGCGCTTGACCGGGTCCAGCTCCACCTGCGCGGCGGCAAAGGTGTCGTCGTAGTCCTTGTTGGTCCAGCGCAGCAGGTTGCGGCTGGCCCACTTGTTGGCCTTCTGCGAGTGCTGGGCGCTGGTGAATTGCTCCATGAAGTACTGCGGATCGGGCGCGCTCATGGTGGTGGTGAACATCTGGATGTCGGTCCAGAACTTCTGGTAGGTGTCGGGGTTGGCGAAATCACCACCAAAGAACACCGACGCCACCACGCTCTTGAGCTCCAGGTCGATGCCGGCCTTGGTGCAGGCGTCCTTGATGATGGCCTGGCACTTCTGGCGCGGGCCGCTCACCGAGGTCTGGTAGACGAACTTCAACTTCACGTTGCCCTTGGCCCGGATGCCGTCGGCGCCTTTCTTCCAGCCCGCGCCCTCCAGCAGTGCAACGGCCTTGTCGATGTTGAACTCGTAGCGGTTGTTGGTGCTGCGAAAGCGCGGCGGGTTGTTCAGGAAGTTGGCGGTGGCAATCGCGCCGCGGCCATAGATCACCTCCTGGATGCCCTTGCGGTCGACCAGCAGGCTCATCGCATCGCGCACCACCTTGTCGCTGAAGACCGGGTGTTTGCTCTTGGCGCTGGCGCGCTCGCCATCCACCTCGTTCCAGGGGTCGGTGACATTGAGCGAGACAAACTCGATGTCGCTGCCGGCCTTGAACTCCATCGCGCCCTTGCCGGCGGCCTCCAGGCGCTTGAGGATCTCGTCCTCCACCGCCAGGTTCCAGGCCACGTCGTACTCGGTGGTCTGCAGCACGGCGCGTGCCGCGCTGGTGGCGTCGCCACCGCCCTTGACCTCCAGCGCGTCGAAGAAGGGCTGGTTGGGCACGTGGTAGCCGGCATAGGCCTCGGCGCGCAGCGTGTCACCCGGTTTGAAATCGACGATCTTGTAGGGCCCTGTGCCCACCGGCTTGGTGTTGGCCGGGTTGTCGCGCGATTTGGCGCCCATGAACGGCTCGAACACATGCTTGGGCAGGATCAGGCCGGTGATGCCGGTCAGCGCCTCGGCCCAGAAGGGGGTGGGCTTGGGGTAGTCCACACGCACAGTGTGCGAATCGATCTTGACGACCTTGATGTCCCGGTAGGTGCCGATGGTGACCATCGACGCCGCCGGGTCGCCGGCATAGGCTGCGGTGAACACCACATCGTCAGCCGTGAAAGGCTTGCCGTCGTGCCAGGTGACGCCGCGCTTGAGCTTCCAGGTCACGCTCCGGCCGTCGGCGGTCAGGCCGCCGTTGGCGCGGCTGGGGATCTCGGCCGCCAGCTGCGGGATCAGGTTGCCGTCACTGTCCCAGCCGGCCAGCGGCTCGTAGAAGATGCGGCTGGCATCCTGGTCCTTGGTGCCACCGGCATAGTGCGGGTTCAGGTGCACGGCGGCCTGCCAGTACAGCACCTTCAGGGTGCCGCCGCCACCTCGCTTGGTGGGTTTGTAGGGAATGGTATGGGCCTGTGCCAGGCCCGCGTTCAACAGCAGCATCGACGCCATCGGCGCCGTCAGGCCCAGGCCCATCAGGTGCTGGATGAAGCTGCGGCGCGGCAATTGGCCTTGACGCACATCGTCGATCAGGTGGCGCAGCTCTTGTTCACGGTCGTTCATGGTCGGGCTCCTGCAAATCAGGTCGGGTGGTCGGCGATGGGGTCGGCGCGGGTTGGCCGGCGGGGCCGGCGGGGCCGGCGCCCATCGGACGGGTGCCCGATGCTAGCGGCGTACTTTGGCGCTGCTATCGGGGTCGCCCCGGACACGGGCGCCCCTGAACCGAGGCTGCGCTCCGGGCGCCTGCGGCGGGATACTTCGCCGATGACGAACGATCTGCTGCGCATCCACGGCCCGCTTCGGGCAGCTTGGCCGGTGGTGCTGGATTCTCCGCACTCGGGCCGGATCATGCCGGCCGATTTTGGCGCTGCGCTGCCGGCGGCCGATCTGCGCGACGGTGAGGATTGCTTCATCGATGAACTCTGGATGCCCGCCACGGCGCGCGGCATCCCCTTGCTGGCAGCGCAATTCCCGCGCACCTATCTCGACCCCAACCGCCATGCGGGCGACATCGACCCCGACCTGCTGGACCAAGCCTGGCCCGATGAGCATGTGCCCAGCGGCAAGGCGCGTATCGGCAAGGCGCTGATCTGGCGCACGCTGGATGACGGCCGGCCCATCTACGACCGCAAGCTGAGCGTGCAAGAAGTGCGCCAGCGCATCGCACGCTGCCATGCGCCCTATCACCAGGCCCTGCGCGGCCTGCTGGATGCCGCCCATGCCGCGCACCGGGTGGTCTACCACCTGAACTGCCATTCGATGAATGCGGTGAGCGGCCCGATGGGCGAGGGCGGCGCCGGCATGGCGCGGGCCGACATGGTGCTGGGTGACCGCGACGGCAGCACTTGCGCACCCGCCTTCACCGACTTCGTGCGCAGCACTCTGGCCGGCCAGGGCTATGAGGTGAAGATCAACGACCCTTTCAAGGGCGTGGAACTGGTGCGCGCGCATGCCGACCCCGCCGGCGGCCGCCACAGCCTGCAACTGGAGGTGAACAAGCGCCTCTACATGGACAGCCAGACCCTGCAGCCGCACGCAGGGTTCGAGCGCCTGCAGGCTGACCTGATGGATCTGCTCGACGCCATCTGCAGGCGCTTCGGGCCTGCCCGCGCCTGAGAGGCTGAGAGTTTTTCGATCATGCCCGCTCACCTCCCCAAAACGCACCCGCTCGTCGTTGCAAATGCTCGCCATAAACCGGGCTATGGCTGCGCTTTGCATCTAGATCGAGCACGTTTTGTGGCGTTGCTCGGTCACGCTCGAAATCCTCTCAGTCTCTGAGAGGCTGAGAGTTTTTCGATCATGCCCGCTCAGCACCCCAAAACGCACCCGCTCGTCGTTGCAAATGCTCGCCATAGCCCGGGCTATGGCTGCG
>JAYUQJ010000346.1:0-3445 GCA_043756825.1 Betaproteobacteria bacterium
CCGCCCGAGAAGCGGTCGGGCTGCACCTTGCCCTGCACGATCAGCAACTGGTCTTCCACCAGCAGCGCCTTGTTGGCTTCGATCAGATCGTCATTGGCCACCGCCTCGATGGCCTCGCTGCCGTCATCGAGCTTGAAGATCGCCACCCGGCCGCGCTGGCCGTTGACAAAGCGCAGCTCGCTGACGATGCCGGCCAGCAGCTGCGGCTCGCGGCTGTCGACCAGGTCGCCGATGCAGCGCTTGGCAAAGCGACGCACCTCGGGCTCGTGCTCGTCGAACAGATGGCCCGACAGGTAGAAGCCTACCGCCGACTTCTCCAGCAGCAGGCGCTCGCGCACGCCCCAGGGCTCGGCGGCTTGCAGCGCCGGCTCTTGCGTGGACGAACCGTGGTCGCCATCGTCGAACAAGCCGCCCTGCGAGGCATTCACCACCTGGTGGTCGGCGAAGTCGAAGCCCAGGCCCACGCTGGCCACCAGGCTGGCGCGGTCGGCATGCAGCTTGTCGAAAGCCCCGGCCTTGATCAGCGCGTCCACCGCCCGTCTGTTGACCCGCTTGCGGTCGATGCGGGCACAGAAATCGAAAAAACTGCGGAAGGGGCCACCGGCCTCGCGTGCCTCGACGATGGCGTCCACCGCGCTCTGGCCACTGCCCTTCACGGCCCCCAGGCCGTAGCGCACCCGCTTCTTGTCGACCGGCTCGAAACGGTGGGTGCCCTGGTTGACATCGGGCGCGTCGAAGCCGATGCCGAACAGCCTGGCGTCATTGAGCAGCACCTTGAGCTTGTCGGTGTCGCCCATCTCGATGGTCATGTTCGCGGCATAGAACTCGGCCGTGAAATGCACCTTCAGCCAGGCCGTGTGGTAGGCCAGCAGCGAGTAGGCGGCGGCATGGCTCTTGTTGAAGCCATAGCCGGCAAACTTCTCCATCAGGTCGAAAACGCTGTCGGCGGTCTCGGTCGTGATGCCTTTGCCGGCGGCACCGTCGCGGAAGATCTGGCGCTGTTCGGCCATCTCCTCGGCCTTCTTCTTGCCCATCGCGCGGCGCAGCAGGTCGGCACCGCCCAGGCTGTAGCCGCCCAGCACCTGGGCGGCCTGCATCACCTGCTCCTGGTAGACAAAGATGCCGTAGGTCTCGGCCAGCACCCCGTCCAGCAGCGGGTGCGGGTATTCGATGGTCTCCTTGCCGTTCTTGCGGGCGCAGAAGCTGGGGATGTTCTCCATCGGGCCGGGCCGGAACATCGCGTTCAGCGCGATCAGGTCCTCCAGCCGGCTCGGCTTGGCCTCTTTCAGCATGGCCTGCATGCCGCGCGATTCGAACTGGAACACGCTCTCGGTCAGGCCGTCGGAGAACAGCTTGTAGACCCGCGGGTCGTCCAGCGGCACGCTGTCGAAGCTGAATTGCTCGCGCCCCGGGTGGCGCGCGACGATGAAGTCCTTGGCCAGCTCCAGGATGGTCAGCGTGGCCAGGCCGAGAAAGTCGAACTTGACCAGGCCGATCGCCTCGACATCGTCCTTGTCGTACTGGCTGACCGCGCTGTCGCTGCCGGGCTGCTGGTAGAGCGGGCAGAAATCGGTGATCTTGCCCGGCGCGATCAGCACGCCGCCGGCATGCATGCCGATGTTGCGCACCACGCCCTCCAGGCGCATCGCCAGGCTCAGCAGCTCGGCCACCTCTTCTTCGGCGGCCTCGCGCTGCTCCAGCTCGGGCGCCTCGCGGCGGGCGTAGATGGTGGCGTCCTTGTCGGGGTCGTGGCCGGGCGGCACGCGCGCCAGCGTCACCGTCTTGCCGGGTGGCGCCGGGATCAGCTTGGCGATGCTGTCGACATGGCCATAGCCCATGCCCAGCACCCGGCCCACATCGCGCAGCGCGGCCTTGGCCGCCATGGTGCCGAAGGTGACGATCTGGCCCACCGCCTCGCGGCCGTACTTGTCCTTGACATAGTCGATCACCCGGTCGCGGTTGGCCTGGCAGAAATCGATGTCGAAGTCGGGCATCGACACCCGCTCGGGGTTGAGAAAACGCTCGAACAGCAGGTTGTAGCGCAGCGGGTCCAGGTCGGTGATCTTCATCGCATAGGCCACCAGCGAGCCGGCGCCCGAGCCCCGGCCCGGCCCCACCGGGCAGCCGTGGGTCTTGGCCCAGACGATGAAATCGGCCACGATCAGGAAGTAGCCCGGGAAACCCATCTTCAGGATGGTCTGGATCTCGAAATCCAGCCGCTCGACATAACGCGGCCGCTGCGCGTCACGCTGGTCGGCGTCGGGGTAGAGCGCGGTCAGCCGGTCGTCCAGGCCCTGGTGGCTGACCAGGCGGAAGTAGTCGCCCATCGGTATCGGCCTGCCCTGGTCGGGCCCGTCGAGGTGCAGCGGCGTGGGGAAATCCGGCAGGTAGTTCTTGCCCATCGCCAGCGTCAGGTTGCAGCGCCGGGCGATCTGCAGCGTATTGGCCACGGCACTGGGCACATCGGCAAACAGCGCCTGCATCTGGGCCTGGGTCTTGAAATACTGCTCGCGGCTGAAGCGCTTGATGCGCTTGGCGTTGGACAGCGCCTCACCCTCGGCCACGCAGACCCGCGCCTCGTGCGCGTCGAAATCATCCGGCGAGGCAAATTCGATCGGGTGGGTGGCCACCACCGGCAGGCCCAGGCTGGCCGCCAGCGGCACCGCGGCGCGCACATGGGCCTCGTGGGTGGGCAGGCCGGCGCGCTGCAGCTCGATGTAGAAGCGGCCCGGGAACAGGCCGGCCAGGCGCAGCGCCACCGCCCGGGCGCGCTCGACATCGCCGGCCAGCAGGGCCGCACCCACCGCCCCGAAATCGGCGCCCGACAACACGATCAGGCCGGCGCCCAGCTCGGCCAGCCAATCCCACTTGATCCAGGCCTGGGCCTTCTGCGGGTTCTTGACCCAGCCACGCGCCAGCAGCTCGCACAGATTGAGGTAGCCCTGGCGGTTCTGCACCAGCAAGAGCAGGCGGCTGGCGGCCCGACCTTGTGATGACGGGCTGCCCGACAGCTCGGGGTCGGGCTCGACAAAGATGTCGGCGCCGATCAGGGGCTTCACCCCCTTGCCCCGGCAGGCCTTGTAGAACTTGACCGCGCCAAAGATGTTGGACAGATCGCTGATCGCCAGCGCCGGCTGGCCGTCGGCGCGGGCGGCCGCAGCGGCATCGTCGATGCGCAATGTGCCGTCGACGACGGAGTATTCGGTGTGGGTGCGCAGGTGGACGAAGGACATGGCGGAGATTGTAGGGAGCCGGGCTTTTTACAATCCCCCCGGTGAACCCCGTCCCGACCCCACCCGCGCTCAACATCGCCAGCTACCGCTTCGTGGCGCTGGACGACCTGCCGGCGCTGCGCCAGCGCCTCTGGCAGGCCGCCAGCCACCAGGGCCTGTCGGGCACCGTGCTGCTGGCGCCCGAGGGCATCAACCTGTGCCTGGCCGGCAGC
>JAYUQJ010000347.1:0-9609 GCA_043756825.1 Betaproteobacteria bacterium
TCAAGACGCCCAGCCTGGGCGCCGGCACCGAGCTGACCGTGCTCGCCAGCATCAAGCCGGGCTTCGTGCCGTCGCTCGATTCGGTGACCTACGCCACCCGCGTCAAGCTGCTGCTCAAGGCCCTGCACGGCGGGCGCCGGACCCTGCACGAATACCAACTGCTGCGCGCCGTCAGCGACGCAGTAGAGCGGGTCGGCGTGATCCACACCCTGCGCGTGGCGGTGCTGGAGCCGCAGAACCAGGTGCTGCTGTCGGTCAATTTCGACGGCGCCTACGAGTCCTACCTGCGCACCATCTGGCAGAAGACGACCCGTCTGCTCGACCTGATCTTCTGCAACACCGTGAACTACCCCACCGGCTGGGACCACAGCCTGCAGGTCTGGGGCGCCTGGCTGGGCTCGGTGCAGGCCGAGATCCCCTTCTTCTACAGCCGGCCGGGCCTGACGTCCCAGGACAGCACCGGCCTGCCGCTGCACGAGTTGATCGACCGGCGCCAGTCCGACGACCTGGCCATCACACGGCTCAACATTCCCAGCGCCGAGCGCATCAGCTGGGACATCGTGCTCGGCCGGCCCGACCCCAGCCAGCCCGCGCCCACGGCGCCGCAAGGCGGCGCGGCCGGTCCGCGCGCCGGCGTGCGCCAGGGCCTGCAAAGCCTGCTGGGCCTGTATCGGCTGGCCGACCTGTACCCGCCCGGCACCGACGACGGCCTGGTACTGCACCGTGCCGCACGCGAGCTGCTGCCCGAATTCACCCGCCTGCAGACCCTGGACAGCTACGCCCGCGCCACCGACCTGGCGGCCGAGCGCTTTGCCTACCAAGAGGCCGTGGCCTGGCTGCGCGACGAGGCCGAGCGCCTGCCCTCAGTGCGGGTACCGCCGCCCTTGCCCCAGCAGATGCCGGCCTACCCGGCGCACCAGGTGCAGGGCGGCATCATCGAGGCCTACCAAAACGTCAGCCACGGCTGCCTGTGCCTGCTGGCACTGGATTCGCCCGCCGGCGCAGCGGCCTTGCTGCAAGGCCTGCAGGTGAGCCTGGCCGGGTTCAAGCCCCCGGCCGGCACACCCATCTTCAACATCGGCTTCACCGCCAACGGCCTGCGCGCCTGCGGCCTGGGCGAGGTGCAACTGGGCTGGCTGTCCGAAGAGTTCCTGCAGGGCATGGCGCTGCGCGCCGGCCTGCTGGGCGATGTGCATGCCAACCACCCGCGGCGCTGGGTCTTGCCGCTGCGCAACTGGCCCCAGGGCCTGGACGATCCGGCCTGGCAGGCGCCGGCGGGCACCGATCCGCTGCGTGTGCCGATGGAGGCGGTGCATGCCGTGCTGCAGGTGCGCTGGGCGGATGCCGAGAAGGCCGAAGCCGGTGCAGCGGCCGACGCAGCCAGGCGGGGCATCCAGCAGGCGCTGCATGCGCTGCTCGACGGCCTGCCCGGGGTCAGGCCGCTGTCGGTGCAGTGGATGGCCCGGATGGTGGCAGAGGGCCAGGTGGTCGAGCATTTCGGCTTTGCCGACGGCCAGTCGGAAGCCCGCTACGACGCCCCTGCCACGCCCAAAGCCTTTCGCAACCAGGTACACCTGGGCGAGGTGCTGATCGGCTATGACAATGCCGCCGACCATGCGCGCGACCTGACCGGGCAACCGGGCGAGCGCGCCCGCCTGATGCGCAATGGCAGCTACCAGGTGGTGCGCAAGCTGCGCCAGCATGTGGGTGCGCTGCGCCAGACGGTGGAGGCCGCCGAGCGCCGCGGCATCCCCGGGCTGGACCGCCACCGGCTTCTGGCCAAGATGATGGGCCGTTGGCCGACCGGCCATGCCGATTCGGGCAAGCCGCTGCTGCCGGTGCCGGCCGGCGATATCAACGATTTCAATTACCAGGCCGACCCCACCGGCCTGCTCTGCCCGCTGGCCGCCCATATCCGGCGCGCCAATCCGCGCAACCCTCCGGTGCTGGCCAGCCAGAACCAGTCGACCCTGATCGATCTGCCCGGCGGCCGGCCGCCGAATCTGGTGCGGCGCAGCCTGCCCTACGGGCCTCCGGCCCCCGTCTGGCCGGCCCGGGGCCAGGCCGGCGCCAGCCCGGCCACCATCGACAGCACCGACCGCGGCCTGGTCTTCATGGCCTACAACGCCAGCCTGGCCGAGCAATTCGAGGTGGTGCAGCGCTGGATCACCGGCGCCAACAGCAGCGGCGCCAGCTCGGGCCACAGCGACCCCCTGCTGGGCGTGCCGGTGGCCGGCCGGGTGCGCCACTTCCGCTTCGAGCATGCCGGCCAGACCTGCAGCATGGCCCTGGATGGCAGCGAGCAGTTGGCCGATACCCCGCAACCCTTGATAGCGCTGCAATGGGGCGCCTACCTGTTTGCGCCGGCGGCCGACGCCCTGGCCTACCTGCGCGAGACCGCGCTGCGGGCCGGGCCTGCGCCAGCGATACCCTGGTCGGCCGACGCCGGCCAGGCCGAGATCGAGCGCCTGCGCCAGTTCGAGCGCCAGGCCGGCGCCGAGGCCGCCGCCCAGGCCTGGAAGGCGGCGCTGGAAGACGGCGATGCGGTGGCCCGCTATGCCAGCGCGTCGATCTGGGCCGCCATCCGTCACCATCACCACGGCCTGCTGCGCATCCCCTACGGCGTGCTGGTGGCCGACCGCGCCGGGGTCGACGCCGTGCTGCTCGACCCACTGCGCCGCTACAGCGTGCAGGGCTACCAGCAAAGGCTGGCGCCGACCATCGGCCCGATCTACCTGGGCCTGGACCGTGGCGATGACGGCGAGTACCAGCGCCAGTCCGCCGCCTGCAATGACGCCATCCAGCAGATCAGCATGGTCGACGGCTTCGTGCGGGCCCGAGCTGCCACCCGTGCGGTCCTGAACCAGTTGATCCGCAACGCCCGGGACCAGGCCGGCGAAGAGGGCCAGGGCCAGTGGGAACTGCTGCTGGACCCACGCCCGCTGATCGACCGCGTGCTGGCCAGTCTGTGCGAGGCCTGGTTCGGCCTGTCCGAGGACGGCGCGCATTTCCAGCGCGGGGGGCTGAAATGGTTCCGCGACATGGACGGCGACAACGGCGGCGCCTTGTACCCGGGTTTCTTCACCGCGCCGTCGCGCTTCACCTTCCAGCCTGTGCCGGGCGAGACGCCGGAGCGCCTGGCCCTGCAGCACGGGCCGGCGGTGCGCCAGGCCATGCTGGCCTATTTGACCGAGGCCTACCAAGGTGGAAGCCAGAAACTCCAGGCGCCGGTCACCGCAGCGGTGCTGGCCGGCCAGCCCCCCAATGACCTGCACGCGCGCACCCTGGTGGGTGCGCTGATGGGCTTTCTGCCGCCGACCGCCGGCAACCTGCGCCGGGTGTTGAATGAATGGCAGGGGGATGGCACCCTGTGGGCCCTGCGCAACCAGCATGCCGGCGCCCTGGCGGCGGACGGCGCGACCGAGTGCGGCCCCCTGGCCGACCCCAAGACCGCCCTGACGGCCCTGAGCGGACCGCTGGCGCGCGCCCTGCAGGCCCGCCCGGTGCCCGAGCAGATCTGGCGCACGGCCCTGCGTGACCATGCGCTGGGCCCGGCCGGGGCCGAGATCGCGGTCAAGGCCAACGACAAGCTGATCCTGGCGCTGGTATCGGCCACCCAGCAGGGCCTGCAGGCCGGCGAGCCGCCCGACGTGATGCCCATCTTTGGCGGCGCACGCCTGCCCGGGCAGGCGTCGCCCACCCATGCCTGCCCGGGCTACCGGTCGGCCATCGGTGCCATGGCCGGCCTGCTGGCGGGCCTGATCGAGCGCGCCGAAACGCTGCGGCCCGGGCCGGGTGCGGGCATCCTGGTCTTCGAGGGCCTGCTCGAGGCGCCGCTGGCGCCCGCGCCGGCAGCCGACGGGCTGTCGAGCGTGCGCTCAGCCTTCTACCGCAGCTGGCAGGTCACCGCGCCGGCGGCGCTGGGTCAACTGCTGGGCTGGGGTGACTCATGGATCTTCAACCACCATCCGCAGACCATCGACCTGGGTAGCGCGCTGGCCAGCCTGGGCTACGACACCACCCGCTTCGAGGCCCTGGCCAGCGCCGGCATCACCCTGCGTGCCATGGCGCAGTCGGCGGCCGACCCGTCCCTGCCCAATTCGATCTATGCCGACATCTACCGCGCCCTGGTCGAGGCCGACGACCCGCAGATCCAGCGCCCGCTGCCCAAGGCCATCCTCATCAGTGGCGGCGGCAACGATGTACACCAGCGCCTGCCCAGGCCGTCCCCCCTGATGCGCATGGTCAGACACCAGGACGACGGCCTGCCGCTGCTCGACCCGGCGGCCGCGCAGGCCTTTGTCGAAGGGCAACTGGCGCAAGACTTGCGCAAGGTCCTGCAGAACCTCACCGGCCTGACGCGGGGGCGCATACCCATCCTGGTACAGGGCTATGACTACCCGGTGCCCGATGGCCGCAACTATTTGACCCTGAAGAGGCTGGCCTGGCTCTACCCCAGCATCGTCACGGACAAGGGCCACGACGCGCTGGGCACCGGGCGCACCCTGATGCGCGAGCTGATCGAGGCGCTGAACCTGATGCAGGCCCAGGTCTGCGGGGAGTTTGCCGACCTGCGGGTGCGGCACCTGCGGCTGACCGGTAACGCCGACCTGCCCGCCTTCCAGGGCGACCACACCCGATTCTGGGAAAACGAACTGCATCCCACGCGCGACGGTTTCCAGGCCTTGGCCGACCGGGTGCACCAGGCGATTCTTGCGCTCTGATCTTGACCTCGGCGGCGCGGCGGCCAGGGCGGATTGCAAGGCCCGCCGGCACCTCAATCCGGGTCTCGCAGGGCCCGTGCATGCCAGGTCATGCCCATGGCCTCGAAGGCCTGACGCGCCTGATGTGCGGCCAGGCGCGCCGCCTGCGCCCGGCCCTGCAGCCGCAGCAACTGGGCCTGGCACTGCTGGTTGAGCGCCGCCTCGCGCTGCGAGCCCCGGCGCAATGCGCAGGCCTGGGCCGCCTGCCAGTAGCGCTCGGCGGCTGCGGCGCGGCCCTCGCCGGTGGCCGCCAGGGCCAGGGTGCGGTAGCCGCTGGCCAGGCCCAGCACCTCGCCGGCGCGCGCCCGCATCAGCAGGCGCGCCGCGTAGCTGCGCACCCGCGCGGGCTGGTCCAGGCTGGCGCAACCCTCCACCAGCCAGCCGTAATAGATCGAGGTGTAGAACTGCACCCGGCGTTGCTCCATCCACAGCACGGCTTCGGCCGTCTGCTCCAGGCCCTGGGCCGCGCCGCTGCCCATCCACAGGGCCTGGCCGCCGGCGGCGCGCGCGATGGCCAGCGGCAGCAGCGCGCGCGACTGCTCGGCGATGCGGGCGGTTTCCTCGGACACCTGCAGGGCCTCGTCCCAGCGGCCCTGCCACAGCAGCACCATCACCGCCCAGTTGCGCACCGAGTTGCCCACCGGGTGGGGTGAGCCGCCCAGCAGGCTGCGGGCCTGGGCAAAAGCCTGGTGGGCGGCCTCGAATTGCCCGCGGTCGGCCCAGGCGCTGCCCTGGCAGGCCAGGGTGAAGGCCGACCCCACCGCCACGCTGCTGCCGGCACGCATGCCGTCACGCTTGGCCTGCAGGGCGCCAGCCATCAGCTGCAGGGCCTCGTCGTAGTCGCAGGCGGCCGCCAGCACCTGGCCCAGGGTGGCCTGCACCTGCGCCGCCAGTTGACGCTCACCCTCGGCCTGGGCGATGCGCAGCGCTTCGCGGCAATGCCGGGCGGCGCGGCGCGGGTGGCCATGGCCGTAGCACAGATAACCCAGCCAGTAGTGGGCCCGGGCGATGATCACCGCCTCGCCGGTCTGCTGCGCCCGGTCCAGGCAGCGCTCGAACAGCGGCAGCGCATCCGGCATGGCCAGGGTGTCGAAGATGCAGGTCATGCCCAGTTTGCTGGCCACACCGCACCAGCGCACCCGCTCGGCCTGGCCCATCAGCGGCAGGCGGTCGAGTGCATCCATGGCCGCCAGGTACTGGGCCCGCGCCAGGTCCAGCGCAAAGGCCGCCATGGCCTTGTCGCCGGCCAGTTCGGCAAAACGGGCGGCCAGCTCCCAATGCCCGGCGCCGCGGCAGTGGTAGGCCAGCGCCTCCTGGGTGTCCTCGCGCTCGGCCAGTTCGGGGCCAGCCAGCAGCGCCGCCTCGATGCGCCGGTGCAGCGCCGTGCGTTCATGCAGGCCGATCGCGTCATAGACCGCGTCCCGGGTGATCCCGTGCTTGAAGCGCAGGGCCTGGCCGCCGGGCTCGCTGCGCAGGAAATCGGCGTCGGCCAGGGCCTGCAGCAGTTGGGCGGACGGCGCCTGGCCGCAGGCCGCCGCCAGCAGGCGCAAGGGCACCAGATTGCCCACCACCGAGGCCGCGCGCACCACGGCCACCTCATCGGCGGGCAGGCGCCCCAGGCGCGACACCACCAGCGTGGCGAGCCAGCCGGGGTCGGCGCGACGGCCTTGCAAGGTGTGCCAGACCTGGTCGGCCGAAACCGAGTGGCACAGCTCCTCGATGAACAGCGGCACCCCGCCCACATAGTCGTGGATGCGGGCGGCCAGCAGCGGGTCGGCCCAGGGCAGGCGGCGCCGCACCGCGGCCTGGGTCTGGGCCGGATCGAAGGGACGCAGGCCGAGGTGCACCGCACCCACCACCCAATCGCCGCCGTCGTCGCGCGGCCGGCTGGCCACCAGCACGCGCGGGCCAACCGGCTGCTGGAGTAAGGCCAGCAGCAGCTGGCGGCTGGCGTCATCGGCCCATTGCCAGTCATCGACCATCAGCACGCTGGGCCGGGCCGCCGCATGGGCCAGCAGGTAGGCCAGCACATCGTTGGCGGTTTGCGCACTTGCGCCCGGGCGCAGGCCGGGCCGGCCGGGCCCGGCCGGCCCCGCTGCACCAGCGCCTGCCGGCGCCAGGCCGCAGGCCTGCTTGAGCCGGGCCAGTTGATCGGCCGGTAAAGCCACCTCGGCGTCCGACAGCAGGCCCACCCGGACCGCCTGCAGAAAAGGCTGCAGCACTTCGGCGCCGAGGTAATGCTCGCAATCGCCGCGCAAGACCTGGCAGGCGGCCAGGCGGTCCTGGCGCGCCAACTGGTCGATCAGCCGGGTCTTGCCCATCCCGGGGCCGGCCTGCACCACCATGCAGCGCGGTCCGCCGCTGGCCGCCGGATCGAGAAACTGCAACAGCTCGCCCAGGATGTCGGACCGGCCGATGAAGGGCGTCAGACCCGGCGCGGCGGCACCGTCGAAGCGCCGCTTGGCCGGGCTGCGGCCCAGCACCTGCCGTACCTGCAAGGCGGCCAGGTCGGCCGGGCCGGCGTCGGCCACCGCAGCCGCAGCCAGCTCGAAGAAGTTGGCATGCGGGCCCAACGCTGCCAATGTCACCAGCACCTGGCCGGCCGCAGCCTGCTTGGACAAGTGGGCGGCGATGTTGGTGGCTTCACCGGTCAGGTCAAACAGGCCGCTTTCGATGTCGCCGTCGGCCACCAGCAAGGTGCCCACGTGCACGCCGGAATGCATCTGCAGAGGCAGCTGGCCGGGGACAAAGCCATCGGGCAGCAGCTGCGCCACCTGTTGGTGGATGTCCAGCGCGGCCTCGACCGCGCAGCGGCCGTCGTCCTCGCCGGCCTGCGGCAGGCCGAAGGCCAGCAAGGCGCCGTCACCCTGGGCCATCACCACCCGGCCCTGGTGCTTGTCGGCGGCGGCATGCCAGATTGCGCGCAGCGCGATCAACAGGCCCCGGTAATGTTCGGCCTCCAGGCTGCGGCTGAGCTGGGTGGACCGGACCAGATCGGCGTAGAGCACCGTGACCCGGCGCCGCTCACCCAGGCCGGCCGACAGGCCTGGGGTGACAGGTTCAACCATGGGCGGCCACCCGGGCCCGACCGTGGGCAGGCCGGGCAGTGCCGCAGCGGCTGCGCGGCGCTGGGCCCGCCGGCATCGAAGTAAGAACGTGCAACATCGGAAAGCGAGGCTTGTTTCGGTTCAGTATGCCTGGGGCAGCGCCGGCCCTGACCGGGTGCACGCCCCGGGTGGCCCGAACGGCAGTGCAGCGCCTTTGTTGCAGGCGCGGACACCTCATGCGCCTTCGCGCTTGAGGCGCGTGCGCAGCCGGCTGGCGCGGCCGCGTGCCTTGAAACTCGCCACCTCCGCCTGCCTTTCGACCGGGCCCAGCGTGTCGCGCCGGGCCTCGCGCAGCAGCTTGTGGAAGTTGCGCAGGCGTGGCTCGTCCACCGAGACGCGCACCGCGCAGCCGGGCTCGGCCTGGTGCTGGCAGTTGCGGAAGCGGCACAGCGGCGCCAGCCCGGCCACGTCGCCAAAGGCGCGCGCCAGATCGTCAGACTCGACCACGTCCAGGCGCAGGGCGCGCAGGCCGGGCGTGTCGATCAGGCAGGCACCCCCCGGCAAGGGCAGCAAGCTGCGCACCGTGGTGGTGTGGCGGCCGCGGCTGTCGTCGGCCCGCGACGGCCCGGTCAGCTGGGCCTGCCGGCGGTCGGGCGGCTGGTCCGGCGCCGTCTTGCTGCCAGCACCCAGGCTGTTGGCCAAGGTGCTCTTGCCGGCGCCGCTGCTGCCCAGCAGCACCAGGGTCTGGCCCGGCTGCAACCAGGGCGCCAGGGCCCGCGCCACCTCGGCCTGGCGCAGGTCCAGCGCCAGCACCGGCATGCCGGCGGGCAGCACACTGCGCGCTTGCTCGACCAGGCGGTCGCGCAACCCGGCGGCCACGGTGTCGGCCTTGCTCAGCAAAAGCAGCGCCGCCACACCCGCCAGCCGAGCCAGCGACAGGTAGCGCTCGAGCCGGCGCAGGTTGAAGTCGGCGTCCAGGCCCATCACCAGCAGGGCGGTGTCGACATTGCTCACCAGGACCTGGCGCTGGGCCAGGCGGTGGTTATCGGCGGCGCGGCTGTCCAGGGTGCGGCGCGTGATCTGGTTGCCCGGCGGCAATCGGCAGGTGATGCGCCAGCCCCAGGCTCCGCCGGGCTGGGCCAGTACCCAATCCCCCACGGCCAGCGCCTCATGCTGGGCCGCCAGGTCGTGCGCCAAGGCCGGCGCGGCCTGGGCCCGGTGCATCTGGTGGCCATCATGCAACAGCAGGTGTTCGCGCTGGACCTGAGTCACACGCATCGGCCTGGCCGTGGGGTCGGCGATGCCGCAGGCCAATTGGCGCCGCACCAGGGCACCCAGGCCCACCCGGGCCAGGGCTTCAAGATCGACAGGTTCTGACATCGTGAGTTCACCATCCGTGCCAACCAGCGTGCCGCAGCGCGCCAGCCGGACATCGGCGCAGCGACCTGGGCCGCCGCGCCAGGGCACGGCTGACGCAAGGCGTCAGCCGCAACAAGGGGCAAGGGGGTCGGTGCGGGCCGCAGCGCAGCGGCAGAACATGCAGCCAGCGGCGGCTGGCCGGTCAGGCCAGGGGCGTTCAGGCTTGCCGGCGCGGGGCCCGGGCAGCGACCAGGGGGGCAATGGCGGTGAGGGTCATGGCACGCTCCTTCAGGTCGGTTGAACGAGCCCGAAGTGTTCACCCGCCTTCACAGCAAGGTCAAGCCCCTGCCGCACGGCAAGGCGCAGGTCTGACGCAAAAAACCACAAAGGCGCCATCGAGCGTGATGAAACCCACGTTGCCGCCCCGGGAAATGGGGGAC
>JAYUQJ010000348.1:0-3439 GCA_043756825.1 Betaproteobacteria bacterium
TAGCCTGACGGGCTGCCGACCGGTGCCCTGGCCACCCGCACCTTGTTGCCGGTGGTCACGATGATCACCGCGTCGCCCGGGGCGAAGGCCTCGCTGCCCTTGGCCTGGACGATGGCGCGGCGCTCGCCATTGCGCAACTGCACCATGATCTCGAGCGACTCTTCGCGGGTGCTGCTGCGTTCGATGGCATTGCCCACCACCGCACCGGCCACAGCGCCGAGCACACCGATGGCGCTGGATTCGCGTCGCCCGCCCACTGACGAGCCGGCGATGCCGCCCACCACGCCGCCAGCCACCGCGCCTGCGCCACTCTGATTGCCTTCGACGGTGACCCTGCGCACCGTGAGCACGGTGCCGTCCACCACCGTGGACATGCGCTGGGCATCGCTGCGGCTGATGATGTCAGGGCTGCTGGTGGCGCAGCCGGCAAGGACAGCCACCAGGCTGACAGTGCTGGCAAGGGCAAGAAGACTACGGCGCATGGGGGTCCTTTTGAGGTCGAAGCCATTCAACGGTGCAGCGGGCCCGACCGTTGACTGCCACTTTGACGCCGGACCGGCGGTGCAGGTTCCGGTGCGACGCGTGAAGTTGGGTAAATCCGGCCGCTGCCGCGCGCCGGTCAGCGCAGCTTGAGCACATCCACCGCAGTCACGGCCGGCGCGGCATGACCCCAGGATGCGCGCAGCCAGGTGGCCAGTGCCGCCAGTTCATCGTGGGGCAGGTCGTAGGCCGGCATGCCGTAGGGCCTGGGGTTGCCCGCCGTGCCCGGTGGGAAACCGCCCCGTGTGATGACCATCAGCAGGTTGCGTGGCGGGTCCATGGTGACGCTGCGGTTGCCCGCCAGGGCCGGGTAGATGCCCGGCACGCCCTGGCCCTGGCTGCCATGGCAATCGGCACAGTGGCGGGTGTAGAGCTGGGCCCCCAAGGTCATTGCGCCCTCGGCGGCGGCGCCTGGCCGGCGGCCTGCCGGGCCGGCGGGTTGTGGCGTCGCGGGCACCAGGCTCTGCAGGTAGTTCACCATGGCCTGCAGGTCCTGCAGCTGCAGATGCTGGGTGCTGCCGGCCACTACTTCGGCCATCGGCCCCATCACTGCAGCCAGGTCGGACACGCCGGTCTGGAGCAGTTGCACCAGTTCGTCTACCGAGCGGCCTGCCGCACCGGGGTGGGCCGGGTGGGTTAGCGACGGCGCGATCCAGCCCAGCACCGGCAGGTAGCCAGGGCCCGCCGGCAGGCGGGCGGCTTGCGCCACCGACACCCCGGCCCCGGCCCCATTGCGGGGGCCGTGGCAGGCGCTGCAATGGCCCAGGCCCTCGACAAGGTAGGCGCCGCGGTCCAGGTCGCCCGGGCGCCCCACCGCCAGGCCGGGCGAAGGCTGGAAATAGAACACCCGCCACAACGCCAGCGCGGCCTGGGTGCCGAAGGGCCAGCGCAGCCGGTGCGGCGTGGCCGGCGCGTCCACGGCGGGCAGGCTGCGCAGGTAGGCCCAGAGTGCGTCGCTGTCGGGCCGGGTGATGTGGGTGAAATGCGGGTAGGGGAAGGCGGGCACCAGCAGGCGACCGTCGCGTGAGCGGCCCTCGTGCAAGGCGCGCCAGACATCGTCGGCCTGCCAGGCGCCCAGGCCGGTCTCCACCGAGGGCGTGAGGTTGCCGCCAAAGACCGTGCCGAAGGGTGTGTCTATGGCCCGGCCGCCGGCAAAGGGCAGACCGCCGCGGCGGGTATGGCAGGCGGCGCAATTGCCGGCGCGGGCCAGGTAGGCGCCCTCGGCGACCAACGCCGGTGTGGCCTCGACCGGCGGGGGGCGCGTCGCGCCCTGGCCTGCCGGACCGGCGATCTCCAGCCCGATCAGCCCGACCAGCGCGCTCAGCAGCAGCAGGCCGGACAGCGCCAACCCGAGCGCCAGGCGGCCGAGGGGGCCTGCCCGGCGCACGCGTGGCGCGGCCGGGCTCATGGCGCCATCTCCATGCTGCCGCAGCGCAGCCCGACCCTGGTGGGCGGGGCGGACGATGCCCGGGCTGTGGCGGGCACCGGCTGTGCCGCCAGCCAGGTCGCGACCGCGCTCACGTCCTCGGCCGGCAGGCGGCGGGCGATGTGGGCCATGCAGTCGGGCGCCAGGGCTTGGCGGTGACCGGTTTGCCAGGCGCCCAACTGGGCGATCAGGTAGTCGCGCGGCAGGCCCAGCAGGCCGGGCACGGCGGGCAAGGTGCCGACCAGGGCGGGGCCGTGGCAGGCCGCGCAGGCGGGCAGGGCCAGGCCAGCGTCACCGGCATGCGCCAGCAACTGTCCACGGGCCAGCACCCGGGCGAGGACGCGGGTCGCCGGCGGCGGTTTGTAGGGCAGGTCGATCGCGGCAAAGTAGCCCGCGATCTCGCGCAGGTAGGCATCCGACTGCAAGGCCAGCAAGTCGGCCATCGCGCTGTTGCTGCGCCGCCCGTCGCGGAAGTGGCGCAGTTGCTGGTAGAGGTAGGCCGCAGGCTTGCCGGCAATGCGCGGCAGGTAACCCTCTTGGCTGGCGCGGCCTTCGGCGCCGTGGCAGGCCATGCAGGGCTGCAGCCGCTGCGCCAGCGTGTCGGGAATCGGCGGCGGGACTGCGGCTGCGGCCGACTGCTGCGCACCGACCAACGTGCCAACCAGCGTGCCAACCAACGTGCCAACCAGCGTGCCAACCAGCGTGCCGATGATGGCGCGCCAACCACTTACCCGGCGGCGGCGCATCAGCGCGGCTCAGCCATGCAGGCGGCTGGACCGCGGCACGCTGGCCAGCAGGAACTCCATCTGGTCGGCCAGGATGCGGCGCCCGCGCAGGATCATGTCCTCGTGCAAGCTGGGCGTGTAGGGCAGGTAGAGCAGGCTCATCCGCGATTCGGCTGGCAGGCGGTTGCCCTTGTGGCCATTGCAGGCCCGGCAGGCGGTGATGCAGTTCATCCAGGTGTCGCGGCCCCCGCGCGAGGTGGGCACGATGTGTTCGCGGGTGAGCAGGTCAAAGGGCAGGCGGCCGCCGCAGTAGGCGCAGACATGGCGGTTTATATGTAGCGAATCGGCAACGTAGTTGAGCATCTGTTTTGCATTGTAGATCGTCTAGGGCCATCATTTGTGTAACCTTGGGCCGACCTTATGCAACAGTTCGCCGTAGTCCTGCCCGATCCCGCTGCCCTGGCGGCAAAGGGCTTCGCGCACGCGTCGCATCTGCCCCTCATCTTCAAGGACGGAGGGACGAAGTACGACAGGGACTCCAACGAATTTCTCTACGAGCGGTGCCTAGGGTACTGGCCGCCCTCAGTCGACGGGCAGTCGCCGCCAGTGACGCCCAAGAGCCAGCGCACCTATGGCTACGCGCTCGCTGACTTTCTGACGTACGCGGCTAAGCGTGCCATCGATCTCACGAAGGCTGACTATGTGATGCATATCTACGGTCGCTACCAACCAGAAATGCTGGCGGGTA
>JAYUQJ010000349.1:0-3439 GCA_043756825.1 Betaproteobacteria bacterium
CATCGCCTCCTCGAACTTCGGCAGCGTCTTCTCGAGGTTGATGATGTGGATCTTGTTGCGGTGGCCGTAGATGAACGGGGCCATCTTGGGGTTCCAGAAACGGGTTTGGTGTCCGAAATGGACACCCGCTTCCAGCATTTCACGCATGGTCACTGACATGGAGTTTCTCCGAAGGTTGGGTCTAGAATCCGGCGCGAATCGGGTGGGTTTTGCGATGTCCGAAGCATGCCTTGGCATGCCCCAATCTCAAGCCCCGCCCGACACCTTGCGGCAGCCGGTTCGCGGTTTGTTTCATCGGTTGTCCTTGCCCCAATGCGTTGCCACAATGCAGCCACGCAAGGATTTTCTTGGCGCCATGGACATCCAGATAAACCCAGAGATCATAGCATCCGGCGCCGGCGGCACGGGGGCGACTGGGCATGCCCCGAACGATCTGTGCGCCGCAGTGTTGGCCATCCAGAGCGGCCAGCGCAGCGCGGTCGAGCAGTTGCAGCGCTCCACGCAAATTGCAGACAGCCCGGCCTGTGCCCATGTCTACCTGCGTCGATTTGATTCCCAGGCCCAGGCCATGGCCCAGGCAGTGGATGCCGCGCGCCAGGCCGCGTCGCCCTTGCCGCCGCTGGCTGGCCTGGCGGTGTCGATCAAGGACCTGTTCGATGTGGCGGGCTACCCCACCACCGCTGGCTCAAAATCCATGGCCGACGCGCGCCCAGCGCTGGTTGACGCGGCGGCGGTGGCGCGGCTGCGTGCCGCCGGTGCAGCGCTGACCGGCCACACCAACCTCAGCGAGTTCGCCTATTCCGGGGTGGGCATCAATCCCCACCATGGCACCCCGGTGAATCCGGTGACGGCGGCCCTCAATCCCACGCCGCGCGCACCGGGCGGCAGCACTTCAGGCGGCGCGGTGTCGGTGGCCACCGGCGCCGCCTGGGCCGCCTTGGGGTCGGACACAGGCGGATCCATCCGCATCCCTGCGGCCCTGATGGGGCTGGTGGGCTTCAAGAACACCCAGCGCCTGACGCCTTTGGCCGGCGCAGTGCCCTTGTCCAGCACCCTGGACACCGCCTGCGCCGTGACCTTGAGCGTGCGTGATGCGGTGCTGTTGCACGGCATACTCGGCGCCGCCCAAGTACGACCCCTGCACCTGCCGCTGCGCGCGCTGCGCCTGGCCGTGCCGCAAACGGTGATGCTGGATGGCCTGGATGCGGACGTGGCACGCGCCTTCGAGCAAACCCTGGCCACCCTGCGCCGCGCTGGCGCCAGGATCGATGAGCTGCCCCTGGCGCCGCTGGGCGAACTGGCCCACCTGCAGTCCCAGGGTGGCTTCACTGCTGCCGAGAGCTGGGCCTGGCACCGCCATCGCCTGGCCCAGCGCCAGGCGGATTACGACCCCCGGGTTCTGCAACGCATCCGGCGCGGCGAGTCGCTCAGTGCGGCCGATTACCTGGATCTGCTGCAAACCCGCAGCCACTGGATCCGCCGGGTCGAGGCCGAGGTGGCGGGCTATGACGCACTGCTGTCTCCCACTGTGCCCATGGTGGCACCGGCATTGGGGCCCTTGCTGGCCAGCGACAAGGGCTTTTTCGCGATCAACGGCCTGCTGTTGCGCAACCCGTCGGCGGTGAACATGCTGGACGGCTGCGCCTTGTCGCTGCCTTGCCAGGGGCCGGCGCAGATGCCGGTCGGTCTGATGGTCTGGGGCCCGGCCCTGGCCGACGAAGCAGTGCTGGGCGTATCGCTGGCCATCGAGGCGCAACTGCAAGCCAACGCTGACCGGCCAGACGTCGGGGGCCGCTGAGCATGCGGGTCGCGATCATCGGCGCCGGCATCGTCGGCGTCACCACAGCCTATGAACTGGCCAGGGACGGGCATGAGGTGACCGTGTTCGAGCGCCGTGGCAGCGTGGCCGAAGAAACCAGCTTTGCCAATGCCGGGGTAGTGGCGCCCGGCTATGTCACGCCCTGGGCCGGGCCGGGCATGCCAGCCAAGCTGCTGCGCCACCTGCTCAGCCGGCATGCGCCGGTGCGCCTGGCACGGCCGCTGGCGCGCGGGCAGTGGGGCTGGATGTGGCGCTGGTGGCGCGCCTGCCGCGCCCCGGTGCATGCGGCCAACTGTGAGCGCCTGTACCGGCTGGCCTGCTACAGCCAACAGCGCCTGACGCTGCTGGGCCATACCCTGGGCCTGGTACACGAGCGATCGCAGGGCTATCTGGTGCTGTTGCGCTCGGCCCGGGAGCTGGCGGGTGCCCGGGGCAGCCTGGCACTGCTGGCAGAGCTGGGCGTCAGATTCCATCTGGTCGATGGCACCCGGGCACCCGCCATCGAACCCGGCCTGAACCCCGAGACTGCACTGCATGCGGCCATTCATCTGCCCAGCGATGAGGTGGGCAACTGCCGTCAGTTCGCCCACCTGCTGCGTGCAGAAGCGCAGCGCCTCGGTGCCGTGTTCCACTTTCATCGCAGCGTGCTGGCGCTGCAGGCCGGCCACCTACCGACCGTGCACCACGCCGACAGCACCACACCCGGCCGCGCCGAAACCAGCCCTTTCGACGCCCTGGTGGTCTGCGCCGCGATGGGCTCGGCCACGCTGTTGCGGCCCTTGGGCCTGCGCATGCCGCTGGCCCCGGTGCACGGTTACTCGATCACCGCGCCCCTGCGTCCGCTGGACAGCCACCACCCGCAGCGGGGTCCGGCGTCGGCCGTGATGGACGAACAATACAAAGTGGCGGTCAGCCGCCTGGGCCAGCGGGTGCGGGTGGCCGGCAGCGCCGAACTGGGTGGTTCGCTCAGCCAGCACAGCGCCGCCGCGATCCATACCCTGCACAAGGTGCTGGACGACTGGTTCCCGGGCTGTGCCCAGCACAGCCAGATGCAGGTCTGGAAGGGCGCCCGGCCGATGCTGCCGGACGGCCCACCGGTGCTGGGCGCCAGCGGCCTGGCCGGCATCTGGCTGAATCTGGGCCATGGCTCCAGTGGCTGGGCGCTGGCCTGTGGCTCCGCCCGGGTGTTGGCCGATCAGCTGATGGGCCACGCCCCGGCCATCGATGTAGACGGCTTGGACGTCACCCGGCTGGGCCTGCGGCTGCGGGCCTGAGCCAGCTGCAGGCCCGGCTGTGGGGCGATATGGCCGAGCGCCAATGACGGGCGCGCACCTGGCGCGCCTTCCAACGCCTTTGACCCAGGCCGCTGGCGCCTTCCCGCCCCGGATGTCGCCAGCGCGGATCGATGCCACCGCGATCCACGCGCAGGGCATTGCCGAGTGCAGCAACGCTCGGCTGGCGCAAGCCCAAAAAATTCCAGGCTTGCAGCACAATGAAATAACCTGTCCCAGCCGGTGAATCCTGGATGGCGCCACCCCCGCCACCGCCCTGCCCTGCCCTGCCCTGCCCTGCCCTGCCCTGCCCTGCCCTGCCCTGCCCTGCCCTGCCCTGCCCTGCCCT
>JAYUQJ010000350.1:0-3435 GCA_043756825.1 Betaproteobacteria bacterium
TGGGCGCCGGGCTGCGGGTGGTGGCGCCCGACCTGATCGGCTTCGGCCGGTCCGACAAGCCGCTTGATCCGGCCTGGCATGGCTTTGCCACCCACCGCCAGAGCCTGCTGAACTTCATCGAGACGCTCGACCTGAAAAACCTGATGTTGGTCTGCCAGGACTGGGGCGGCATCTTCGGCCTGACCTTGCCGATGTCGATGCCAGACCGCTTCAGCCGGCTGCTGGTGATGAACACCACCTTGGCCACCGGTGAGCTGACCGAAGGCTTCCGCCAGTGGCGTGCCTTCTCCAACAGCCAGCCCGACCTGATGGTGGGCAAGCTGCTGCGGCGCGGCAAGCGCGAGATGAGCGAGGCCGAGGCGTCGGCCTATGACGCGCCTTTCCCTGACGCCCGCTTCAAGGCCGCGCTGCGGGCCTTTCCCGATCTGGTGCCTGACGGCGCCGAGGCCGACGGCGCCGCGCTCAGCCGCGACGCAGCCGTCTTCTTGCGCCAGCACTGGCAGGGCAGCAGTTTCATGGCCGTGGGCGTGCAAGACCCGGTGCTGGGCCTGTCTGCGATGCTGGCGCTGCAGCAGCAGATCCGCGGCTGCCCAGCGCCCCTGCAAGTGCCTGAAGGCGGGCATTTCGTGCAGGAATGGGGCGGGCCCATCGCGCAGGCAGCACTGCGCCATTTCGGCCTGCCTGCGGTTTGATTCTTTCAATGATTACCGCGCCCGGCCGCCGCGCCGCCAGGCGGACGATGGAGTGACCCCCGATGCGCGCCACGCTGGAATTCTTGCTCAATGATTGGTTGCAGGTGGCCACCCTGACCGGCCGGCCGCGCTTTGCCGAGCATTCGCCCGAGACCTTCACCCAGGTGCTCGATACCTGCGAGCGCATTGCCCGCGACAAGTTTGCCCCTTTCAACCGCCTGGTCGACACCGAGGAGCCGCGCTTCGACGGCGAGAAGGTGATCCTGCCGCAGGCCACCCAGGACGCCTGGGACGCCTACGCCGAATCGGGCATGCTGGCAGCCGCACAAGACCACGACATCGGCGGCATGCAGCTGCCCTACACCGTCGAATCGGCGGCCAATGCCTTCTTCTCCAAGGCCTCGATCAGCATCAATGCCAGCCTGTTGAGCGTGGGCAATGCCAACCTCCTGATGGCCCACGGCACGGCGCTGCAGCAACAGGTGTTTGCACTCAACGAGTTCTCGGGCCGCTTCTCGGGCACCATGTGCCTGAGCGAGCCGCAGGCCGGGTCCAGCCTGTCGGACGTGGCCACCCGTGCCGTGCCTGACGGCGAGGGCCAGGCGGGCGACCCGCTGGGCCCGCGCTACCGCCTCAAGGGCAGCAAGATGTGGATTTCGGCCGGCGAGCATGAGCTCACGGAGAACATCATCCACCTGGTGCTGGCCAAGATCCCCGGGCCGGATGGCCGGCTGGTGCCGGGCACCAAGGGCATCTCGCTGTTCATCGTGCCCAAGAAGATGGTGGATGCCAAGGGCCGGCTCACCGGTGAACGCAATGACGTGGCCCTGGCCGGTCTGAACCACAAGCTGGGCTGGCGCGGCACCACCAATACCCTGCTCAACTTTGGCGAGGGCAGGTTCACCCCGGGCGGGCAGGGCGGGGCAGTGGGCTATCTTGTCGGCCGGCCGGGCGAAGGCCTGCGCTGCATGTTCCACATGATGAACGAGGCCCGCATCGGCATCGGCATGGCCGCCACCATGCTGGGCATGGCCGGCTATGAGGCGTCGCTGGCCTATGCGCGCCAGCGGCCGCAGGGCCGCAGCGCGGGTCCGGCGGGCAAGGATGCGGCTGCAGCCCAGGTGCCGATCATCGAGCACGCCGACATCAAGCGCATGCTGCTGGCCCAGAAGGCCTATGCCGAAGGCGCACTGGCCCTGGCGCTGTACTGCGCCCGGCTGGTGGATGAACTGCACACCGGCGAGCCAGCAGCCGCCGCCGACGCCGGCCTGCTGCTGGAACTGCTGACGCCGATCGCCAAGAGCTGGCCCAGCGAATGGTGCCTGGAGGCCAACAGCCTGGCGATCCAGATCCACGGTGGCTACGGCTACACCCGCGACTTCCCGGTGGAGCAGTACTGGCGCGACAACCGCCTGAACATGATCCACGAGGGCACCCACGGCATCCAGGCGCTGGACCTGCTCGGCCGCAAGGTGGTGATGCAGGGCGGCGCAGGCTTCGAGCTGCTGGCTGCCACGCTGCGGCAGACCATCGACCGGGCGATGGCCGAGCCTGGCCTGGCGGCGCACGCCAGCGACCTGGCCGCCGCCTTGCAGCGCCTGGGCGCGGCGACCCGGTCGGCCTGGTCGACCGGCAATCCGGAAGAGGCCCTGGCCAATGCCACGCCCTACCTGCAGGGCTTCGGTCATGTGGTGCTGGCCTGGGTCTGGCTGGATGTGGCCCTGGCGGCGCTGGCCGCGCCGGGCCAGGCCCCGGGTTTCGTCCAGGGCAAGCTGCAGGCCTGCCGCTATTTCTTCCACTACGAGCTGCCGCGCATCGACGCCTGGCTGAACGTGGTGTCGCAACGCGATGCCACCTGCCGCGAGATGCAGGACAGCTGGTTCTGAATTTGCCTCTTCCTCGTCCTTGAAAGCCTGCCCATGGGTACCCCGATCCAGCAATTGTTCGACCTGAGTGGCCGCACCGCACTCGTCACCGGCGGCTCGCGCGGTCTCGGCCTGCAGATCGCCGAGGCGCTGGGCGAGGCCGGCGCCCGCATCATGCTGAGCTCACGCAAGGCCGCCGATCTGGAAGAAGCGGTGGCTCAGCTCAGCCAGCGCGGTATCGACGCGCGCTGGATTGCGGCCGATGCCGCACGCCCCGACGACGCCCGGCGGGTCTGCCGCGAAACGCTGGAGCGCATGGGCCCGATCGACATCCTGGTCAACAACGCCGGTGCAGCCTGGGGCGCCCCGGCCGAGGACATGCCGATCGAGGCCTGGGACAAGGTGATGAACCTCAACATCCGCAGCCTGTTCGTGTTCAGCCAGGCGGTGGCCAAGCTCAGCATGATCCCGCGCCGGCAGGGCCGGATCATCAATATCGCGTCGATCGCCGGCCTGGCCGGCAACCCGCCGGGCCTGGAGACCCTTGCCTACAACACCAGCAAGGGCGCCGTGATCAGCTTCACCCGCGCGCTGGCGGCCGAGTGGGGTGAGCATGGCATCAATGTCAACGCGATCGCGCCGGGGTTCTTTCCGAGCAAGATGACCCAGGCGACGCTGGCGCAGTTTGGCGCCGAATCGATGGCCGCCAAGGCGCCGCTGCGCCGGCTGGGCGACGACGACGACCTGAAGGGCGCAGCGCTGCTGCTGGCCTCGGCTGCCGGCAAGCACATCACCGGCCAGACACTGGTGATTGACGGCGGCGTCAGCAGTGTCATCGGCCAGTGAAACCTGCCAGTGAATCCGGCCAGATGAGCCCG
>JAYUQJ010000351.1:0-3434 GCA_043756825.1 Betaproteobacteria bacterium
ATGAAGCGGCTCATGCGGTGGGCGTCTGTTTGAACTTACCCAATTGTCCAAGCTGGCGCATGCTTGCGGTAGCTGGGAAAGCCCGACAGGCTCCTAGGCTGAGCCCGGACACAAACAGTCCTGAGGGCTGTTTGTGCCTGGCGAAGGCCAGGGCCTCCTGGCCCTGGCGCAAAGCGTAGCCATAGCCCGGGCTATGGCGACCATTTGCAACGACGAGCGGGTGCGTTTTGGGGTGGTGAGCGGGCATGATCGAAAAACTCTCAGTCTCTCAGACGCGGGCCGGCGTGCGGGCCACCACCCAGACCTGGACGCTGGCCGCGCCGGCGGCGTGCAGCGCCTGCGTGGCGGCGACGGCGGTGCCGCCGGTGGTCAACACGTCGTCCACCAGCGCGACATGCCGGCCCGCCAGGTCGGCCACGCGGCGGTCGACCCACAGCGCATCGCCCAGGTTGCGTTCGCGCTCGCGGCGTGACAAGCCCACCTGGTGCGGCGTGTCGCGCAAGCGCAAAAGCAGGTCGGCGCGGGCCGGCAAGTGCTGCAGTCGGGCCACCCGGCGTGCCAGTTCCCAGGCTTGGTTGTAGCCGCGTTCGGCCAGCCGGGCCGGGCTCAGCGGCACCGGCAGCACCCAATCCGCGGGACTTGCGCCGGCTGGCGCGGCGGCCTGCAATGCGCGATGCAGCAGACCAGCCAGCAGGCTGGCCAACTCAGGCTGAGCCTGGAACTTCAGCCTGGCCATCAGCCTGTCCCAGGGAAAGTCGTAGCGGACGGCTGCGATGCAGGCGGTGTAGGGCGGCGGCTGGCGCAGACAAGCGCCGCAGACCTGGCCTTCGGGGCAAGGCAGGGCGCAACGCGGACAGGCGGCTGGCTGACCCAGCACAAAGCGTTGGGTGCAGTCGCCACACAGGCCGCAGCCTTGCCATTGACCGCAGATTTCGCAGGGCCAGGCTATCCGGCTTGCCCAGCGACGGGCGGCCGCTGCCGGGTGACCCTCCGGGGGTCCGGGTGGGCTGGCCGGTTCGGGGCTGGCGTCGCGCATCGCCTCAATATACTGGTGGTATATGCCCTTAGTTCGTGCCGTGCCGCCGCTCACCGATGCGCCGGCGCTGGACCATCTGCTGGCACGCCAGGCCAGGGCGGCCAGGCCACCCTGGCTGCACGGTGAAGTGGCGCGCCGGATGGCCGAGCGTCTGCCGGTGATCCGCCAGCCGCCCGAGACCTGGCTCGACTGGTGGGCTTTCACGGGCGCTGGTGCTGCGCCGGTGCAGGCGGTGTGGCCGCAGGCGCAGCGCAACGTGGTCGAGCCCACCGCCGCCTTGGCCGAGCGCAGCCGCAGTGCCGGCGACCTGCCCTGGTGGTCGTTGGTGCAGCGGCGCCGCCAGGCTGCCACGCCGGTGCTGATGCCGCATCAAGTGCTACCCGCGCAGGCCGGCATGCTGTGGGCCAATCTGGTGCTTCATACCCAGGCCGACCCGGCCCAGACACTGGCCGATTGGCACCGGGCTCTGGCGGTGGACGGCTTTTTGATGTTCTCGACCTTTGGGCCCGACACCCTGGCGGAGTTGCGCGCGCTGTATGCCGACGCCGGTTGGCCGGCGCCGCACCCTCCCTTCGCCGACATGCACGACGTGGGCGATGCGCTGGTGCAGGCTGGCTTTGCCGATCCGGTGATGGACCAGGAGCGCCTGCAACTCACCTGGACCACGCCGCAGGCCTTGTTGGCCGAGTTGCGCTCGCTGGGGGGCCATCTGGGCCAGCACCGGTTTGCCGGTCTGCGCACGCCGCGCTGGCGCGATGCCTTGCTGGCCGCGCTGCAGGCGCGCGCCGATGCCGGCGGGCGGATCAAGCTGGGCTTCGAACTGGTCTACGGCCATGCCTACAAGGCGGCACCACGCCCGGCGCGCGGGGAACTGGCCACCGTGTCGCTGGACAGCTTGCGCGCCACGCTTGCGCAACGCAAGTCTTGACGTATTGCATGGGAATTGAGGCGCATCAGACCCGATCGGGGAGGCTCTTGCGCTCCGTTAGAATGCGCAGTGAATCTGATGGCGGGCAGCCCTCTGGTGCAGGGGTGCGACACCGAGCCGGCGATTCAAACCCAGACTCGCCGGTCGGCCCTGCCAGCGAGCACAGTGAACCAGATCTTTCAATCGCCCATGTCCATCACCCTTGCCCCTAGCCCCTGGCCTGCGCCCGCAGCGCCCCGGTTGGCGTCCAGCTGGCGTTTTGCACGGGAGTCGGCCAGCCCGCCGGGATGGTTGTTCGAGTTGCGGCGCAATGTTTCGATCACGCCGCGTCAGCTGCTCGCCGCCTATGGCTTGTTGTGCAGCATTTCATTGCTGGTGGCGGCGGGTTTCTGGTGGCAGGGTGTGTTGGTGGTGGGCTTGTTCACCGGTCTTGAACTGTTGGCCGTGGGTCTGGCTTTGCTGGTGGTGGCGCGGCACGCCGGCGACCGCGAGCTGATCACGCTGGCCGAGGGTGAATTGGCGGTCGAGCAATGCTATGGCCCCGGCGTGGTGCGCACTCGATTCCGTGCCGCCTGGGTCCGGGTGGAGCCGGCCGCCGATGATGGCTCTTTGATCGAGGTCTCGGGCGAGGGCCGCCGCGTGCGGGTAGGGCGGCATGTACGACCGGAGTTGCGGGTGGCGTTGGCGCAAGAATTGCGACGCGCCTTGCGCCTGACGCAGCGGGCCGGCGAACGTGGTGTGGATCACGAACTTAAAGCATGAAGATGATGACAATAAATGCGCTTGTGTCTCGGGCCCGGCAGGGGTTTTTGAGCCTTGGAGCCCTTTTGGCCACCCACGCCGCGATGGCGGGCGATCTGGCCGGTGGGCCTGCCAAAAACCAATTGGATCTGCACCCGCCAGTCACCAAGCTGGCCGGTGACATCCAGGACCTGCATTACTTCATGCTGATCATCTGCACGGTGATCTTCCTGGCGGTTTTCGGCGTGATGTTCTATTCGATCATCAAGCACCGCAAATCGGTGGGCCACAAATCTGCCAACTTTCATGAGAGCGTGGCGGTCGAGATTGCCTGGACCATCGTGCCCTTCGTGATCGTGGTGGTGATGGGCCTGGCTGCGACCAAGACGGTGGTGGCCATGAAGGACACCAGCAACGCCGACCTGACCATCAAGACTACCGGCATGCAGTGGAAGTGGGGCTACGACTACCTCAAGGGCGAGGGCGAGGGCATCGGCTTCGTCTCCACCCTCGATGTGGCCCATCGCACCATGTCGGATGCCGGCAAGCCCGAAGGCGACAATTACCTGCTCAAGGTCGACAACCCGCTGGTGGTGCCGGTCAACAGGAAGATCCGCATCATCACCACCGCCAACGACGTGATCCATTCATGGATGGTGCCGGCGTTTGCGGTCAAGCAAGACGCCATCCCCGGCTTTGTGCGCGACGCCTGGTTTCGCGCTGAGAAAA
>JAYUQJ010000352.1:0-9533 GCA_043756825.1 Betaproteobacteria bacterium
TCGGGCGCCTTGCCGTCCTCGACCCAGGCCACCAGCGCGCCCAGCGCGTCGAACTGGTCGGTCGCCGGGCCGCCCTGGCAATGGCCCATGCCCGGTACCGGGAAGACCCGCGCCACCGCCGCCGCACCCTGGGGGCTGAGGTTGCGCTGTAGCCGCTCGGCCCAGGCCAGGGTGTCGTTGACCGAGAACACCGGGTCGCTGCTGCCGTGGTAGATGATCATCTTGCCGCCGCGCCGGGCAAAGGCCGCCAGCCGCGGGTCGGCGGCGTCGGGCGGGCTCATCATGGCCATCGCCGACTCCTGGAAGCTGGCATCGGTGGCAAAGATGCGCGGCGCGTCGCGGTCGAAGTCGAAGCGCGCCAGGTAGTCCACCAAGGCAGCGGGCGTGCCGGGCTGCGGGTTGGGCGGGGTGCTGAAGATGTAGGCCAGCGAGCCCGCGCCCAGGGTGGCGATGATGGGGTGGCGGTCCCAGGGCGGGATGCTGGATTCCAGCTTCCAGGTGCGCCAGCCACCGGCGCCGATGCCGCTGTCCCAGCTCCAGTCGGCGTACAGCGCCTGGCCCTGGCTGTTGCGCGGCCCGGCGAACGACCGGGTGAGCGCCTGCACCTGCACCGCGCTCAGGCAGCGGTCGGTCTTGGCGCCCGTGCACTGCAGATCGGCCGGCTTGAACACCGCCTGGCAGCGCTTGAGGTCGGCCACCCAGCCGTCCACCAGCTGGTCCAGCGCGTCGCAGCGCGCCACCACCCGGTCGGCCACCAGCCGCATGTCGGCCGGGCTGAAGGCCTTGCGGATGTCGGCGTCCACGCCCTTCCAGCTCTGGATGTCCCAGGCATGCTGCACCGCTGCCTTGGGCAGGTTGAAGCCCGGAGCGCCGGCCAGGATGCCGTCGTAGCGGTCGGCATAGCGGCTGGCTGCCACCATGCCGTGGCGCCCGCCGTTGGAGCAGCCCGCCATGTAGTTGCGCTTGGGCTTCTGGCCGTAGTGCTGCTCGATCAGGGCCTGCGCCACCGGCCAGACTGCGCCGTTGGCGCTGTAGCCGTAGTCGCGCCGGGCCTGGGGGTCGAGGCCGAAGACATTGCCGCGCGCCAGGCCCGCCGCCAGGTTGGCCGGGTCTTCGGCGTTGTGGCCCGAATCGCTGCTGATCACCGCGAAGCCGCGCGACAACCCGTCCTGGGCCATCACGCCCAGGTCGCCGAGCGCGGCTTTGACGACGCCATCGTTGCCGCCATTGACCTGGTGCAGGAAGCGCTGGTTCCAGCCCTGCGGCAGGCGCATCTCGAAGCCGATGGCGTAGCGCTTGCCGTCGATGCCGGTGCGCTCATTGAGCTGGCCGCTGACCCGGCAGTGGGCCGGGTGGCCCTTGTCGTCGGCAGGCTGGGTGTCGGCCTGGGTGATGCGCAGGCCGGGCATCTTGGCCAGCGCACCGGGCAATTGGCCACAGGCCAGGCCGGTGGCGGGTGTGCCGCGCTGGGCGCAGCCAGGCAGCAGCGTGGCCAGCAGTGCGGCGCAGGCCAGCAGGCCCAGGGCGGTGCGGGGCGGGGCAGTCTTCATGGTCTTGTCTCCGGATCAGGTGGGCAGCCGGTGCGGCGGGCGCCCGCGCCTCAGTAGTGGATGGCCCGGGGCGCGCCCCCGCCTGCAGCAATGGCATCGCCCTGGATGGCGCGCGATCGCGGCGAGCACAGGAAGGCCACCACATCGGCCACCTCGCTGGCGTCCACCAGGTGCCGGATCGAGTTGCCGGCCGCCATCTGCGCCTCCAGCTCGGCCGCCGCCACACCGGTGGCGGCGGCGCGTGCGGCCAGCAGCGGCGCGGTGCGCTCGGTGCGGGTCAGCCCCGGATGCACCACCGTCACGTTGATGCCCAGCGGGCCCAGCTCGTCGGCCATGTTCTTGGTCAGCGCGGCCACCGCCACATTGCGCATGCTGCCGATGGCATTGCCGGTCTGGCGCGCGGCCAGGCCGCTGATGTTGACGATGCGGCCCCAGCCCTGGGCCTGCATGCCGCCCACCACCGCTTGCGCACAACGCAGGTAGCCCATCACCTTGGTGTCCATCTCGGCCTGGAACTGGCCGGCCTCGATCTGGGTGATGGTAGGCGGCGCGGCAAAGCCCGCCGGCTCGGCAGCGGCATTGACCAGGATGTCGATGGCCCCGCCCAGCGCTTGCACCGCGCTGGCCACCGCCGCCTGTACCTGGGCCGCATCGGTGGTGTCGGCGCACACGCCCACCACCCGGCGGCCGGTGGCCGCCGCCAGTTCGGCCGCAGCGCTGGCCAGGGTGGCCGGGCTGCGCGCCAGCAGCGCCACGTCCACGCCCTCCTGGGCCAGCACCAGCGCGATGGCCTTGCCTATGCCGCGGCTGCCGCCGGTGACCAGGGCGCGTTTGCCTTGCAGTCTCAGGTCCATGGGGCTTGTCCTTGACGGGGGGATGAGCGCGGGCCGGGCCCGTGAGCCGCCATTCTCAGGCCTCGGGCGTGCCAGGCCTGCAGCGCCCGCATTGCCGTCAAGGCGTGATGGCCACCTTCAGCACCCCGTCGCGCTGGTGGCTGAACAGGTCGTAGGCGGCCTCGATGGCGTCGAGCTTGAAACGGTGGGTGACCATCGCGCCCAGATCGAGCCGGCCGCTGGCGATCACCGACATCAGGCGCCGCATGCGCTCCTTGCCGCCGGGGCACAGGCTGGTGACGATCTTGTGGTCGCCCAGGCCGGCGGCAAAGGCGCCCAGCGGGATGGTCAGGTCGGTGGAATACACGCCCAGGCTGGACAACGTGCCACCCGGGCGCAGCACCCGCAGCGCGGCCTCGAAAGTGGCCTGCGTGCCCAGGGCCTCGATCGCCACGTCCACGCCGCGTCCGCCGGTCAGGCGCATGATCTCGTCGACCGGGTCGACCTGGCTGGCGTCGATCACATGGTCGGCGCCCAGCTGGCGCGACATCGCCAGCCGGCGGGCCAGCCGGTCTATGCCGATCACCACGCTGGCGCCGCTCAACTTGGCGCCGGCGGCGGCGCACAGGCCGATCGGGCCCTGCGCGAACACCGCCACCACGTCGCCGATGTGGATGTTGGCGCGCTCGGCGCCGCTGAAGCCGGTGGACAGGATGTCGGGGCACATCAGCACCTGCTCGTCGCTCAGGCCGTCGGGCACCGGTGCCAGGTTGACCATCGCGTCGGGCACCCGCACATATTCGGCCTGGCAGCCGTCGATGGTGTTGCCAAAGCGCCAGCCGCCCATCGCCTTCCAGCCATGCGCCGTGCCGGCGCCGTCCTGCGAGTGGGTGCCGCACAGGCAGGCATTGCTCCAGCCGCTGGGCGTGATGGCGCCGGCAATCACCCGCTGGCCCTCGCGGTAGCCTTGCACCGCCGAGCCCAGCTGCTCGATCACGCCCACCGGCTCATGGCCGATGGTCAGGCCGGGGGCCACCGGGTACTCGCCCTTCAGGATGTGCACGTCGGTGCCGCAGATCGTGGTGGTGGTGATGCGCATCAGCGCATCCAGCGGGCCGATCTCGGGGATGGGCTTGTCGTCGAGCACGATGCGCCCGGGTTCAACGAAGACGGCGGCTTTCATCTGGCGGGCCATGCGGCTCTCCTGGCGGATGGGATGGCGCAGCCTAGGCCGCGCCCGCCGGCGCGGCTTGTCCCAGATCAAGCCTGGCGCAGCGGCCGGAAGAAAGCCCGCAGATCGTCGACCAGCAGCGCCGGCTGCTCGAACGCGGCAAAGTGGCCGCCGCGCGGCATTTCGGTCCAGCGTTGGATGTTCGGGAAGTCGGGCGCCATCCAGTGCCGCACCGGCGCGACGATCTCCTTGGGGAAGACCGCCACGCCGGTGGGCACGCTCACCGGCGCGGTATGGCGGCTGCCCGGGCGGAAGCTCTCCCAGTAGATCCGGGCCGACGAGGCCGCACTGTGGGTCAGCCAGTACAGCATCACGTTGTCGAGCAGGGCATCGCGGTCCAGCAGGGCCAGCGGGTCGCCGCCATGGTCGGTCCAGGCCCAGAACTTTTCCAGGATCCAGGCCGCCTGGCCCACCGGCGAGTCGGCGAGGCCGTAGGCCAGGGTCTGCGGCCGGGTGGCCTGCTGTTGCGAGTAGCCCGAATCCCAGTCGCGGTAGTGCTGCAGGCCCTTCAAGGCGCGCCGGTCCTCGGGTGTGGGCGGGTCGGCCGGCAGGGGCCGGCTGCCCATCGCCAGCGTGAGGTGGATGCCGGCGCAATGGGCCGGGTCGGCCACGCCGATGGCGCGGGTGACCGCCGATCCCCAATCGCCGCCCTGGGCGCCATAGCGCGCATAGCCCAGGCGCTGCATCAGCGTGGCCCAGGCTGCGGCAATGCGGTCCACACCCCAGCCGGTGGCGGCGGGCTTGGCCGAGAAGCCGAAGCCCGGCAGCGTGGGGCAGACCAGGTGGAAGGCATCCTCGGCCCGGCCGCCATGCGCTGCCGGATCGGTCAGCGGGCCGATCACCTGTTGAAACTCCACCATCGAGCCGGGCCAGCCATGGGTCATCACCAGCGGCAGCGCATCGGGCCGGGGCGAGCGCTGGTGGATGAAGTGGATGTCCAGGCCGTCGAGCGGGGTGCTGAACTGCGGCCAGCGGTTGAGCAGGGCTTCGCGGGCGCGCCAGTCGTAGCCCGACGCCCAGTGCGCCACCAGCGGCTGCAGCCAGGCCAGCGGCACGCCCTGGGCCCAGGGTTGCGCGCTGCCGGCCACCGTTTCGGCCTCGGGCCAGCGGGTGCGCTGCAGGCGCTGGCGCAGATCGTCGAGCACTGCCTCGGCGACGGCAATGCGGAAGGGCTGGATGGCATCGGTCACGGCGTGGCCTCGGGCGCAATTGATGGGGTGCGGGGCGGCAACGCCGGGCCGGCGGTGGCGGCCGGCGCCCACTGGGCGGTACTGGGGTCGTAGGTCACGCTGATGATCGACCCGTCCAGAATTCGCTGAACCGCCTCGTCAATCACAGACAGCGGCACCAGGAACCATTCCCTGGGCTTGACCGGGTTCCCGAAACGGTCGGCTATGGTCAAGTCGATCTGCGCTGCGCCAAACAATCGGTGGAAGATGCTTTCCAACCTGATGCGATTCAGGTTGTGCAGCTTGTAGGTGGCCACCACCTCTACGTCTGCCAAGAGGTAGGTGGCGTCTTTTTCCGCAGCGGCGATCCGAGCCTCCACCTTGCCACCGGTCACGCCGATCTTGTGGATCAGTTCGCGGTGCTCGGCCACGAACGGGTGGGTGGAGAGGCTGCGCAACACATAGATGGTGCCGCTTTCAATGTCGTCAGGCTCCGGCGCATCGCCAAACAATGGCCCCAGGTCCGGGTCGGACAGGCGGCGGCCGGTGTCGTCCTTGTAGAGCGCCCGCTGCAGCGAGCGGCGCAGCAAATTGCTTTCGGTGCCGTTGGCATAGATGACGCGAAGGCGTGCATCGCTTTCACCGTTCGGGGCCTTGATGGCGTCGCCAACCTCGGCCACATAGGCAAGCTGCCCGCCGACGATGAAGTAGTTGCCGTCGGCAATGCTGGCATCGCGGCCGAAGCGCAGCGTCTTTCGAAGGCCTGACTTCAGATCGCGCTCCACCCGCTCAAACAGCCGCTGGAACTTTTCAAAGTCAGCACACGGCATGCGGTCAGCGATTTCCTCAGCCGCGCGTTTTTCAACCCGAGAACGCACATGGCGCAGCACGGTGATGTCGTTTTGGTCGGCAGCCTCAACACCCATGCCAAGTTCGGCCAACAAGGCGTCTTCGTCCAGGCCATTTCTATCGGTCGGGGGCGCAAGGGCTCCCGACAGCAGACCGGGGCCATCCAGCCCCGCCAGCAAGGTGTGCGCTTCGGGCAAGGTGCGCAGTTGGTCCAGCCGCGCGGCGTACAGGCGCTCGAAGATGTCACGGCCCTCGCCATGCAGCGGGGCGCGGCCGTGGGCCTGATGGAAGCGCAGGATGTCCTCGAAGCCCGCGACGATGCGTTCCTCGCGCGGGGTCCGGCTGCTGGCCTTGGGCGGGGCGACATCAACACCCAGGGCGTCCAGCAGCGCGTCATCGTCGATGTCAGCCACGGCCCGGCCCGCCTTGTGCCTGGGCTGCCTTGGTCTGCGCCCGGTACCGCGCAAACGCCGCAACGCCTTCGGCCATGCGCTTCTCCCAGGCATCGCTTGCGTTGATGTCCGGCAGGCGCCCTCGCTCGGTCTTGAACTGCAAGGCGCGCCGCGCCAGATCACGGGCTTCGTCTTCGGGAATGCTCACCTTCTTGGCGGCAATGCTGGCCTGCACCTGGCGCAGCGATTTTTCATCCATCGCCTTGGCCAGCATTGCGTAGGCAGCATCGAAGGGGTTGATGCGGTCGATCAGGTCAATGTCCAGGTCGCGCACATTGACAAACTTGCGCACCCCGTCCAGCAAGGCGGTGCTGCCTTGGGTTGACCCATTGGCATCGGCCTGGGCCAAGGCCAGTTTGGCCTGCTGGGTGATGTTCATGGCGGCCACGGCGTGTTGCCGGACGGCCTCTTGATCGGCCTCGCTCAGGTCGGGGTAACGCTCGCGCACGATCTTGCCCATGCGTAACTGGGTCAGCTCCTCGGGCAGGGTGTTTTCCCTGTCGAACAGGCCGCGCTCCAACACCGTTTTGTCCTGCAGGAAGCTGGTGATGACCTCGTTCAGGTCCTCCTTGCAGATGCGTGTGGCGTCGGGGCCGGGCATGGCCAACCCGTTGACTTCCACATGCACCTGGCCGGTGTGCGGGTTCACCCCCAGGTTGTGGCCACCGGCCTTGTAGCCGTCTTCGCCGTAGTCGAAGCCGTCCCGGGCCCCGGTGTCTTTGGGTGTGAACTCGTAGCGCGGCGCCAGCACCTGCTCCATCAGCAGGCTGGCTGAAATGGCCTTGAGCATGTCGTTCACCGCCTCGGCCACGGCGGCTTGGTCGGCCGTGGGCTCGGCGATCAGGTTGGTGAAGCGTGCCCTCTCCTTGCCAGGCGCATCGCGGGTGGCGCGGCCGATGATCTGCACGATCTCGGTCAGGCTGCTGCGGTAGCCAATGGTCAGCGCGTGTTCGCACCAGATCCAGTCGAAACCTTCCTTGGCCATGCCCAGCGCAATGATCACGTCCACATGGTCGCGGTTTTCCTTCTGCGCCGGGTCTTTCAGCGCCGTCAGCACCCGGGAGCGGCGGGCCGGGTCGCTGTCGTCCACCAGGTCGGCCACCTTCAGCGTGCGGCCGCCTTTGGTTTGCACCTGATGAAAGCCGGTGGTCGGGTCGATGCCCTTCCAGTCACCCAGCGCGTGCATGATCTCGTTCACTTCGCGCTCCTTGTCTTGCAGGCTTTCGCGCGAGTTGACGTTGGGGATGTGCACGATGGTCTTCAGCGCCGGGTCCAGCACCTTGGCCACGGCGTCCACGTAGCTGCGGGTATAGAAAAAGTAGCCGATATCCAATGTCTTGAGCCAGCGGTAGCCGTTCAACTGCTGATAGTAGGTGTAGGTGACGGTCTCGAATCGCGCCTCGTCCGCCGGGCTCAACACCGCCGCGCTATCACCCCGGAAGTACGAGCCCGTCATCGCCAGCAGGTGCACCTTGTCGCGTGCGATCAGCGCGCCCAGCTGGCTGCCCAGCACGTTGCCCGGGTTGCTGGAGACATGGTGGAACTCGTCAATGGCGATCAGGCGCTGGTCGAAGGCCTCCAGCCCCAACTCGTCCACCGCGAAGCGGAACGTGGCATGGGTACAGACCAGCGCCTTGTCGCTGCTGGCCAGGAACTGGCGTACTGCGTCCACCTTGGTCCGGGCCACGCGGGGCTCGTCCACGCCCGGCGCGTTACAAAGGTTCCACTGCGGTGCCACCGCCCAGTCCCACGCAAAGCCGTGCCGGCTCAAGGCTTCATCGGCAAAGCTGCTGCCGATGGAGCGCTCGGGCACCACCACGATGGCCTGCTTCAGGCCCTGGTGGTGCAGCTTGTCCAGCGCGATGAACATCAGCGCACGCGACTTGCCCGACGCGGGTGGCGACTTGATCAGCAGGTATTGCTCGCCGCGCCTGGCATAGGCCAGCGCTTGCATGCCGCGCATGCCCAGTTCGTCGGCCTTGGCCGATGCACCGGTGCGCGCGGTGGTGATAGACACCGACGGCACGGTGTAGGCATTGGTGGGGTTACCTGGATAGGTCATTGCGGGTCGTCGCTCATGGATGTGACGCTGCCCGTCAGCTCGCGCTCGATCTGTTCGATGCTGGGCAGGCTGGTCTGCAGCTCGGGCGGCAAGGATTCCACCAGCAGGTATTCGGCCACGCCCAGCGGCTGGGCCGTATTGCGCAGCGCGTATTCGGCCACCACCTTGTTCTTGCTCTTGCACAGCAGCAGGCCAATGGTGGGGCTGTCTTGCGGGTGCTTGACCTGGGCATCCACGGCGGTGAGGTAGAAGCCCAGTTGGCCCAGGTGCTCGGGCTTGAACTTGCCGGCCTTGAGCTCGATCACCACATAGCAGCGCAGCTTGAGGTGATAGAACAGCAGGTCGATGAAAAACTCGTCATCGCCCACGTCCAGCAACACCTGTCGCCCCACGAACGCGAACCCGCGCCCAATTCCAACAGAAACTCGGTGACGTGTTTCACCAGCGCGTTTTCAATCGCCCGCTCCTGCGCTTCGCTGGACAGGCCCAGGAAGTCGAAGCGGTAGGGGTCCTTCAGCGATTCGCGGGCCAGGTCGGACTGCGGGCTGGACAGGCGCGCATCGAAGTTGGTGATTGCCGCACCGCTGCGCTCCAGCAGCCGGGTTTCGATCTGCATCACCAGCACGTTGCGCGACCAGTTGTGCTCGATGGCCTGCGCGGCGTACCAGCGCCGGGCCTCAGGGTCCTCGAGCTTGTCCAGCAGCGCCAGCTGGTGGTACCAGGGCAATTGTGCAATCACCTCTTGCACAAACTCGGATTGCGGCCACGCCTGCGCGAAGGCGCGCATGTACTACTTCAGGTTGCGCGGCGAGAAGCCCTGCACCTCCGGAAACGCCGCGCGCAGGTCGTGCGCCAGCCGATCGATCACCTTGGTGCCCCAGCCCTGCGCCGCCTGCCGCGCCAGGATGTCGCGCCCGATCTGCCAGCAGCACCAGCTCGCGGTTCACTGCCAGCGTGGCGCGCTGCTGGGCCGTGTGGATGCGGCCCTTCAGCTCGGCCAGCCAGTCGGCATAGCCCTCGGGCGGCGGGGTCAGGCTCGCGGGCCGGTCCTTGCTCATGAGGTGTGCCCGCTGTCCGCGGCGGCTTTGGCCTGGACTCCCTCGCCCCGCTTGCAGGGCGAGATCTGGGGTGAGGGGCGTTCGGCCTTGGCTGCCAGCTTCGTCGTCAACTTCGTATGCAAGGCCGCCAGAAACGCGAACGGAAACTCAGCCGCGTCGAAGGGCTGGAGGGCCAGTTCGGAAACGGCCGCTTCGATCTCGACTGCGTTCATCGGCCCAATGATGGCTGAGCGAACATCGATTGCCGCCCTGATTGCCCTGATTGCCCTGATTGCCCTGATTGCCCGGATTGCCTTGATTCCCTTGATTGCCCGATAGGCTGTTGTTTT
>JAYUQJ010000353.1:0-9522 GCA_043756825.1 Betaproteobacteria bacterium
ACCTTGACAAAGGCCTGCAGCATGTCGGTTGAAAGGCCCACTGTTTCCCGATCGAGAACAATCCGTTCGCATTCCAGCAGAGGCCGAATCGTCAGTCAATCCGTAGACTGCCTGATTAACGGGCTGGACCGCAGCATTCGACTGTGGCTGGCGCGTCGCCCCCACCCCACCACCGCGCTGTCCAGGAGACACCATGCAGATCTATGCCGACCCGATCACCGTCAATTGCCGCAAGGTGCTGGCGGGGCTGGATTTTCTGGATGCACCGTTCGAGCGGGTGCATGTCGACTACTTCAAGGCCGAGCAGAAAGAGCCCGCCTACACCGCGTTGAACCCGAATGCGTCGGTGCCGGCGATGAAGGACGGCGATTTCGTGCTGTGGGAGTCGAACGCCATCCTGCAGTACGTGGCCGACAAGCTGGGCCGCGACAGCGCCTACCCGCGCGACCTGCGCGCCCGCGCCGACATCAACCGCTGGCTGCTCTGGGAGTCGTCGAGCTGGTTCCCCAGCACCTATGTGTTCCTGGTGGAAAACTGCGTCAAGCCACTGCTCGGCGCCGCGCCCGACCCGGCGGTGCTGGACGCCCAGGCCGCGCAGTTCCACAAGCTGGCCGGCATCCTGGACGCCCGGCTGGCGCAGAGTGCCTGGGTCTGCGGCGACGCACCCACCATCGCCGACATCGCGCTGGCCGCGCCGATGCACCTGCATGCGGAGCAGAAACTGCCGCTGGCCGACCACCCGAACCTGAGGCGCTGGATGACCGAGCGGATCGAGGCGCTGCCCAGCTGGCAAAAGACCTATGTCGGCCCGGGCTTCACGCTGACCCGGCCTGCGGCCTGAGCGTCTCGCCCGGCCATGAGCACCGCGTCTTCAGTCCGTGCCACGCTGAACTACAGCGTCGACAACGGCAGCCCGCTCGACTATTACTTCTACGAGCCCGACGCGACGATCCGGCTCAATCCGCCGGGCACCGACCCGCAGCCGCTGGACATCCACGACGGCTGGCCCGAGGTGGGCCGCATCTCGCTCGACCGCGAGGGCTTCGCGCTGCAGGCCTTCCCGGCGCACTTCGACGCCTTCGACGACGACGCCGAGATCCATCGCGTTTTCTACCCGCAGATCGTCGACTTCGTCAAGCTGCACACCGGCGCGAAGCGGGTGCAGGTGTTCGACCACACCATCCGCAAGCGCCTGCCGGCCGACCTGAAGGCGCAGACCACGGTGCAGCGACCGGCGGTGATGCTGGTGCACAGCGACTACACCGTGGCCTCGGGCCCGCAGCGGGTGCGCGACATCCTGCCCGACGAGGCCGACGCGCTGCTGCAGCGGCGGGTGGCCTTCTTCAACGTCTGGAAGCCGCTGTACCGGCGCGTCGAAGAGCTGCCGCTGGCGATGTGCGACGCCAGCACCCACGCGCCCGAGGACATGCTGCGCATGGAGCTGAAATACCGCGAGCGCACCGGCGAGATCTATGTGATGCGCCATTCGCCGGCGCACCGCTGGGTCTACTTCCCGCAGATGGAGGCTCGCCATGCCCTGCTGCTCAAGACCTACGATTCCGAGACCGACGGTCGAGCCCGCTTCATGGGCCACAGCGCCTTCGAGCATCCCGATACCGCCCCTGACGCACCGCGGCGCGAGAGCATCGAGGTGCGCACGATGGCATTTTTCTGATCCGGTGGGCTGGCACTGGCGATGCGGGCAGCCCGGATTGGCGGGGCCCGGCTCTCGAGGCCTGCCAGCCCATCCCCTTCCCCCATCACCCGACCCATCCCCTTCCCCCATCACCCGACCCAGCCCCTGAAGCCCATGCCGCCTCTGCAAGCGCCGCACCATGTCCGGGCCGGTGCGCTCGACATCGCCTTCCACCTGGCCGGCCCCGACACCGGCCCGCCGGTGCTGCTGATGCATGGCTTCCCCTATGACATCCAGGCCTATGCCGAGGTGGTGCCGCTGTTGGTGGCGCAGGGCTGCCGGGTGATCGTGCCCAGCCTGCGCGGCTTTGGTGCCACGCGTTTCTCGAGCGCCGCCACGCCGCGCTCGGGCGAGCAGGCGGCGCTGGGGGCAGACCTGCTGGCGCTGCTGGACGCCTTGCAGATCGACCGCGCGGTGCTGGCCGGCTATGACTGGGGTGGGCGCGCCGCCTGTGTGGTGGCCGCGCTCTGGCCCGAACGCTGCACCGGCCTGGTCAGCTTGAACAGCTACAACATCCAGGACATCGCGCTGGCGATGCAGCCCGATGTGCCGGCCAACGAGCACAGCCTGTGGTACCAGTACTATTTTCACAGCGAGCGCGGCCGCCTGGGCCTGGCCCAGCACCGCCGCGCCCTGTGCCAGCTGCTGTGGCGCCTGTGGTCGCCTACCTGGCGCTTTGACGCGGCCACCTTCGAGCGCAGTGCCCAGGCCTTTGACAACCCCGATTTCGTCGAGGTGGTGATCCAGTCCTACCGCCACCGCTTCGGCCTGGTGCCGGGCGACCCGGCGCTGGCGCCGATCGAGGCGCGGCTGGCGCTGCAACCGCCGATCGGCGTGCCCACCCTCAGCTTCGACGGCGCCGACGACGGCGTGCGCCCGCCCGCCAGCGCCGCCCAGCAGGCCCACCGCTTCACCGGACCGCGCCAGCATGCCGTGCTGCCGGGCGTGGGCCACAACCTGCCGCAGGAGGCGCCGGCGCTGTTTGCCGACGCGGTGCTGCGCCTGGTGCGCCGCGAACTGGCTTGATCTGCGGGGGGGGCAACGGCGGGCCGGCCCGAGGTCACCGAGGTGACGCGGGCCACCCGCCACGCCCGCCTATGCTGGCCGGCCCTGAACCCCCGAGACCATTGGCATGGGCTACACCACCCTGGACTGGCAGATCGACCAACGCGTGCTCACCCTCACGCTGAACCGGCCGGCCCAGCTCAACGCCTTCACCGTGACGATGGCCGATGAGCTGGTCGATGCCTATACCCGCGCCAGCCAGGACGACGCGGTGGGCGCGGTGGTGGTCACCGGCGCCGGCAAGGCCTTCTGCGCCGGCATGGACCTGTCGGTGGGCGGCAATGTGTTCGGCCTGGACGAGGGCCTGGACCCGACGCTGGCCCAGCTGGACACGCTGTGGGACGACCCCGCCATCGTGCAGGGCGTGCGCGACACCGGTGGCCGCGTATCGCTGGCGGTCTACGACTGCAAGAAGCCCATCATCGCCGCGATCAATGGCGCGGCAGTGGGCATAGGCGCCACCATGACCCTGCCGATGGACGTGCGCCTGGCCAGCGACAAGGCCCGCATCGGTTTTGTCTTCGGCCGCATCGGCATCGTGCCCGAGGCCTGCTCGACCTGGTTCCTGCCGCGCATCGTCGGCTTGCAGCAGGCGCTGGACTGGGTCTATGCGGCCGACATCCTCAGCCCCGAGCAGGCCCTGGCCGGCCGCCTGGTCAAGGCCGTGGTGCCGCATGAGCGGCTGTTGGCCGAGGCCCATGCGCTGGCCCACAGCTACATCGACCAGCGCAGCCCGGTGTCGATCGCATTGATGCGCCAGATGCTGCTGCGCAACGCCGCCTTGCCCCATCCACGCGACGCCCACGCGGTGGAATCCCTGGCGATGCTCAACACCAGCCGGCAGGACGGCAAGGAAGGCGTGGCCGCCTTCAATGCCAAGCGCCCGCCGGTCTTTGCCGGCCGGGCGTCCGACGGCATGCCGGGCTTCTACCCCTGGTGGTGAGCGCCAGCCACCGCCCCCTCCAACCCTGAAGAAGAAGCACAGCATGGACAACAAGGTTTGCGTGGTCACCGGCTCATCGTCGGGCATAGGCGCGGCCACCGTGCGGCTGTTTGCCGAGCGCGGCTGGCATGTGGTGGTCAATTTCTCGCGCGAGGCCGCGCCGGCCCAGGCCGTGGCAGCCGAATGCCAGGCCCTGGGCCAGGCCGCAGGCGCCGAGGTGCTGGTGGTGCAGGCCAATGTGGCCGACGACGCCGATTGCCGGCGCCTGGCCGCTGCGGTGGACGCGCGCTGGGGCCGCTGCGATGTGCTGGTCAACAACGCGGGCACCACCAAGTTCGTGGCGCCGGGCAACCTGGCCGGCCTGGAGGCCGAAGATTTCCAGCGCATCTACGGCGTCAATGTGATCGGCGCGTTCCAGATGGTCAGGGCGCTGGAGCCGCTGCTGCGGCGGCATCCACCGGGGGCGGTGGTCAATATGTCGTCGATCGCCTCGCTCACCGGCATGGGCTCGTCGGTGGCCTATGCCGCCAGCAAGGGCGCCCTCAATGCCATGACGCTGGCGCTGGCGCGCGCGCTCGGCCCGCAGATCCGCCTGAATGCGATCGCCCCCGGTCTGGTGGACACGCCCTGGCTGAAGAACGGCATGGGCGCCGAGCGCTATGCCGCCGGGGTCACCGCCTACAAGGCCCGCGCCGCGTTGGCCGAGATCATCACCCCCGAGGACGTGGCCCGCGCCGCCTGGTACCTGGGCGTGGACGCGATCAAGACCACCGGCGAGGTGCTGCCGGTGGACGCCGGCGCGCGCATGATCCCGCTGTGACGGGGGCAGGGCCGTGGGATAGTGCGGGCCGATGCCCGACCAACCCCGCCCCCCTGCCGCCGCGGCCCCACCCGCATCCGCAGGCGCACCCGCATCCGCAGGCGCACCCGCAGCGCAACCCCGGCTGGCGCCCTACCGGCCGGTTTCACCCGCGCTGCGGCGCTGGATCCTGCTGCTGGTCCTGGTCACGGTGGTGGGCCTGCCCTGGCTGATGATCCAGCCCCATCTCAAGCTGCGCGCGGCCAAGGCAGAGCGTGCCGAGGCCGCCGCCCAGGCCGCCTGCCCGCCCGATGCCGCCAGTGCCGCGCCCGGCTGCCCAGGCAGCCGCATGCCGGTGATGATGCTGCCGGCCCGTTGAGCCGGGGCGGCGGCGCTCAGCCGCCGGCGGCAAAAGATCAGCCGGAAATGGGGCTGTCCTGCCCCACTGGATGCAGCAGGCGGCACAGCAGGCCCTGCAGGTGCGGCGCGTCCAGCGGCTTGGTGAGGAAGTCGTTCATGCCGGCATCCAGGGCCAGCTCGCGTTCGGCCAGCAAGGCGGCGGCGGTGAGCGCGATGATGGGCAACTGCGTGGCGGAATACTGGTGGCGCAGCGCGCGGGTGGCGGCATAGCCGTCCAGCACCGGCATCTGCAGGTCCATCAGCACCACCGCGAAGGGCTGGCCGGCAGTGTCGGCGGCGCGCACGGCCGCCACCGCTTGCGCGCCGTCCTCGGCCTCGTCGACCTGCATGCCCCAGCGCTGCAGCAAGGCCACGGCCAGGATGCGGTTGACCGGGTTGTCGTCGACCATCAGCAGGCGGGCGCCGTGCAAGCGCGCCAGATCGGCCGCCGGCACCGGCGGGCGGCGTGCCGGCAGGGTGCCTGCCGGCATCTGCAGCGTGGCCCAGAAGGTGCTGCCCTGGCCCACCGCGCTGTCCACGCCCACCTCGCCACCCATGTGCTGGGCCAGCTCCTTGCAGATGGCCAGCCCCAGGCCGGTACCGCCATGGCGCCGGGTGGTGGAGTCGTCCGCCTGGGTGAAGGGCTGGAACAGCCGCGCTGCCACCGCCGGCGGGATGCCCACGCCCTGGTCCTGCACGCTCAGGCGCAGGCAGCCCGCAGCCGGTGCCTGCAGACGCACCCGGATCTGGCCCGACGGTGTGAACTTGATCGCATTGCCGAGGTAGTTGCTCAGGATCTGGCGCAGTCGCAGCGCGTCTCCGTCCAGCACCGCCGGCACGGCCTCATCGACCTGCAGCGCCAAGCCCAGGCCGGCGCTGTCGGCCAGCAATTGGTAGGCCGACAGCACGCTCTGCAGCATCGGGCGCGGCTCGAAGGGCGCGGTGTGCAGCACCAGCTTGCCGGCTTCGATGCGGGCCAGGTCCAGGGTGTCGGACAGGATGTCGGCCAGGCTCTGCGCGCTGTCGACCACCAGGTCCAGGTACTGCTTGCGCAGGGCCGGGTCGAGATCGGTCTGGCGTGCCAGCCGGGCCATGCCCAGCAGGCCGTTCAGCGGGGTGCGCAGCTCATGGCTGGTGTTGGCCAGAAAGGCGCTCTTGGCGCGGCTGGCAGCCTCGGCGGTCTCGCGGGCGCTGCCCAGCTGGGCGATGCGATCGCGGATGGCATCGCGCAAGGCCGCCAGGCTGGTGCTGAGTTGGCCGATTTCATCGCTGCGGCCGGACGGCAGGGACACCTCGTATTCACCCGACTGCATCCGCTGGGCGGCTGCAGTGAGCCGGCGCAGGGGCTTGGTCAGCCAGCGGCTGCCCCACACCACCAGGGCGCCAAATCCCAGCACCGCCAGCACCGAGATCTGCAGCAGTTGCTGGCGCAGGTGGGCCAGGCTGTCGGTCAGGGCCTGGGCCGACAGGGCGTAGCGCAGCTCCCCTACCGGCTGGCCGTCCGAACGCAGGCCGAGCTTGAAGTTCATCCACAGGCCGCCCTCGGCGTCGGCATAGGGGACGGCCAGCTGGGTGGGCTCGTTGGGCAGCACCAGACCCCCGCTGTAAGCGATCACCCGGCCCTGCGGGTCCAGCAGGCGCATGGATTTGAGGTGGTCACTGGCGGTGACATCGTCCAGCACCGACTGCACGGTGGCGAAATCCTGCTGGCGCAGCGGAGTCAACAGGGCGGCCGACAAGGGCCGGACCAGCTCATTGCCGCGGGCCTGCAACTGGCCGGTGATCGATGCAGCCATCAGCCTGGACGTGGCCAGGTAGACCACGCTGAGCACCGCGCCCAGCAGCAGCAGGCCGGCCAGGGTGATCTTGTGCCACAGACGCATGGGTCGGCAGGCTACCCCATTTGCCGGGTGTCAGGCGGTGCCGGCCCGCGATATGGCCCCCGGCACTGTCGGTAGCGGGCTCACGCCGGCCCGCTCCAGCATCGCATGCAGCAACACATTGCAGCCGGCGGTGATGTGGGCCGGCTGGGCATCCTCGATCTCGTTGTGGCTGATGCCGTCCTTGCAGGGGATGAAGATCATGCCGGCCGGCGCCAGCCTGGCCATGTAGACGGCATCGTGCCCGGCGCCGCTGACCACCGGCATATTGCTGTAGCCCAATTGCTCGGCGGCGCGCGCCACCGCGTTGACGCAGTCGGGATGGAAGACCTGGGCCGGGTAGGCCGAGACCGGCGTGATCTCGATGGGCAGGCCGCTGTCGGCACTGAGTCTGGCCGCCACTGCGCGGATGTCGGCGTCCATCGCCTCGCACAGCGCGTCGCTGGCATTGCGCAGGTCGATGCTGAACTTCACCCGACCGGGGATCACGTTGCGGCTGTTGGGGTGCACCTGCACCATGCCGACGGTACCGCGCCCGTGCGGTGGATGGCGGTGGGCGCAGGCCACCACCTCCTGCATCAAGCGGGTGGCCACCTGCAGGGCATCCTTGCGCAGCGCCATCGGGGTGGGGCCGGCATGGGCCTCCATGCCGGTGACGACGCAGTCGTACCAGCGGATGCCCAACACGCCGGTGACCACGCCGATGGTCTTGCCGTGGTCTTCCAGCACCGGGCCCTGCTCGATGTGGGTCTCGAAATAACAGCCTATCGGGTGGTCGCCGGGCTCCTGCTCACCGATGTAGCCGATGCGTTCCAACTCGCCCCGCACCGTCTTGCCCTCGGTGTCGGTGGCGGCATAGGCATGGTCGAGCGTGAAGGCCTTGGCGAACACCCCCGAGCCCATCATCACCGGCACGAAGCGCGAGCCCTCCTCGTTGGTCCACCAAGCCACCTCGATCGGCGCCTCGGTCTGGATGCCGGCGTCGTTGAGGGTGCGCACCACCTCGATGCCGGCCAGCACGCCGTAGTTGCCGTCGAACTTGCCGCCGGTGGGCTGGGTGTCGATATGGCTGCCGGTCATCACCGGGAGCAGGCTGTTGTCGCGGCCAGGGCGACGCAGGAAGCCGTTGCCGATCTTGTCGATGGTCACGGTCATGCCGGCATCCCGGGCCCAGCGGCTGACCAGGTCGCGGCCCTGCTTGTCCAGGTCGGTCAGCGTGAGGCGGCAGACGCCGCCCTTGGGCGTGGCGCCGATCTGGGCCAGCTCCATCAGGCTGGCCCACAGGCGCTCACCGTTGATGCGCAGGGCGGCGATGTGTTCGGGCAGCGGGGGGGTCTTCATGTCCATGATGCTCTCCTAGCGCGCAACGGGAGTCGGGGCTTCAAGCGCGGCCTTGCGGGCCAGCGCGTCGAACTGCGCACCGAACGGCGGACGCTTGACGTACTGGCCCGCCCCGCGCACCGCGCGCAGGTCGCCGTCGGCATAGACCAGCACGCCGCGGCTCAGCGTGTGGGTGGGCTGGCCCATCACCGTGCGGCCCTCGAAGATGTTGAAGTCGCCCAGGCTGCGCTGGGTCTTGACCGACAGGGTCTTGCTGGCCTTGGGGTCCCACAGCACGATGTCGGCGTCGGCGCCTTCGACGATGCAGCCCTTCTTCGGGTAGATGTTGAACAGCTTGGCCGCATTCGCCGAGGTGACGGCGACAAACTCGCTGGGCGTCAGCCGGCCACCGTTCACGCCCTCGTGCCACAGCACGGCCAGGCGCTCTTCCACCCCGCCGCAGCCGTTGGGGATCTTGCTGAAGTCGTCCTTGCCAGCCGCCTTCTGCTCGGCGCAGAAGGTGCAGTGGTCGGTGGCGGTGGTGTGCAGATAGCCCGCCTGCAGGCCGCGCCACAGCATCTGGCTGTGGCCGGCCGGGCGGAAGGGCGGGCTCATCACATGGCCGGCGGCGTATTCGAAGCTGGGGTTGCGGTAGACGCTGTCGTCCAGCGTCAAGTGGCCGGCCAGCACCTCGCCGTAGACGCGCTGGCCACGGGCGCGGGCCCGGGCGATCGCGTCGGCGCTTTCGGCGCAGGACACATGCACCACGTAGATCGGCACGTTCAGCACGTCGGCGATGGCGATGGCGCGCTGGGCAGCCTCGGCCTCCACCGCCGGCGGCCGGCTCAGCGGGTGGCCCTCGGGGCCGGTGATGCCCTTGGCCTTCATCTCCGCTTGCAAGAGGAAGACCAGCTCGCCGTTCTCGGCATGCACGGTGGGCATGGCGCCCAGTTCCAGTGCGCGCTTGAAGCTGTTCACCAGGGTCTCGTCGTCGCACATGATGGCGTTCTTGTAGGCCATGAAATGCTTGAAGCTGTTGACGCCTTCGTCGCGCACCAGCGTGCCCATGTCGCGGTGCACGGTTTCGTTCCACCAGGTGACGGCCACATGGAAGCTGTAGTCGCCGGCCGCCTTCTCGGCCCAGCCGCGCCACTTGCGGTAGGCCTCGATCAGCGGCTCCTGCGGGTCGGGGATGACGAAGTCGATGATGGTGGTGGTGCCGCCGGCCAGGGCTGCGGCGGTGCCGCTGTAGAAATCGTCGCGCGTGACGGTGCCCATGAAGGGCAGTTGCATGTGGGTATGCGGGTCGATGCCGCCGGGAATCACATAGCGCCCGCCGGCGTCCAGCACCTGGGCGCCGGCCGGCGCGGCCAGGTTGGCGCCCACGGCGGCTATCTTGCCGCCGCTGCACAGCACGTCG
>JAYUQJ010000354.1:0-9487 GCA_043756825.1 Betaproteobacteria bacterium
ACCTGGCCCGAGAAGCGCAGCACGTCGACGTTTTCGTTGACGCCGATCTGCTTCTCACCGGCGATCAGCAGGTGGCCGTTGGGCAGCACGCTGCGCACCACGACCGTGATGGTGCCGTTGAAGTCGTTGCTGTTCTCGGTCGTGCCCTTGCCGGCAAAGGTGTTGCTGGACGTGCCGTCAGCGCTGGCGCGCGCAAAGGCCGCCGGGCGCACCCCCGGCAGCGCGGTGATGCCGGCCGACAGCGTGCCGGTCTTGTCGAGCGAACTGGTGGACTTCTGCGTCGCACTGACCTTCTCGACGATCTGCACCGTGAGCGTGTCGCCAATAAGGCGCGCGCGGTGGTCTTCAAACAGCGGGCGGTAGTTGGCGGCGTGGAAGATCGAGCCGTTGCCGGACGGTGCCGGCGGCGGCGCCGGGGCCACGACGGCCTTGGTGTCGGCGACATCGACGCGCGGGCTGAGCAGGCCGCAGCCACTGAACAGGCACAACAGCAGCGCCGCCAAGGCCCAGCGCAGGGAGCTGCTGCGTTTCACAGCTGTCCCAGCCTTTGCAGCATCTGGTCCGAAGTCTGAATCGCCTTCGAGTTCAACTCATAAGCGCGTTGGGTGGCGATCATCGACACCAGCTCTTCCACCACGTTGACGTTGCTGCCTTCGACAAAGCCCTGTTGCAAGGCGCCCAGGCCCGCGCTGTTGGGTGCGCCCGCATTCGGTGTGCCCGAGGCTGCGGTTTCACCAAACAGATTGCCGCCGCGCGACTCAAGCCCAGCCGGGTTGATGAAGGACACCAGCTGCAATTGCCCCAGCGCTTGCGGCGCCACCTGGTTGGGCACGGTGGCGTTGACCGTGCCGTCGGCCGCGATGCTGACTGATAGCGCGTTCGCCGGCACCGTGATGCCGGGCTGCACGGCATAACCGGCGTTGTTGACGAGCGCGCCGTTCGCGTCCACCTGAAAGGCGCCGTCGCGGGTGTAGCCGGTGCTGCCGTCGGGCAGCTGGATCTGGAAGAAGCCGTTGCCGCGCACCGCCATGTCCAGGTTGCTGCCGGTCTGCTGCAGATTGCCCTGCGAGAAGTTGCGCGCCATCGCTACCGGCCGCACCCCCAGGCCGACCTGCAGCCCGGTGGGCAGTGCGGCCTGCTCGGCATTGTTGGCACCGGTCTGGCGCAGGTTCTGGTAGATCAGGTCCTCGAACACCGCATGGCCGCGCTTGTAGCCATTGGTCGCCGTGTTGGCCAGGTTGTGCGAGATGGCGTCCAGCGCGGTCTGCTGCGCCTCCATGCCTGTCTTCGCGATCCAAAGTGAGCGGATCATGGCCATGAGCTCCGGTTGCCGAGAAATTCCCTGCGCTGATGATCGCGGGAACTTGAGCGCCGCCAGAACGCAAAAAGCGCCGCAAAGGCGGCGCTTATCCGGGCAGAGCGGTGGCGCTGCTCAGGAACTGGACAGCAGCTTGGTGGCCGACTGCTCGCGCTCCTGCGAGGTCTGCAGCATCTTCATCTGCTGCTCGAACTGGCGTGCGGCGGCAATCATCGCCACCATAGCCTCCACCGGGCTGACATTGCTGCCCTCCAGCGCCCCCGCTTGCACCCGGGCCGTGGCATCGGCCGGCAGTTCGCCGTCGGCGCCGCGGAACAGGCCGTCCTCGCCGCGCAGCAAAGGCGCCTCGGGCGTCACCAGCTTGAGCCGCCCTATGCCCTGCGGCCGGCCGTTGCCGACAGTGGCGCTGAGCGTGCCATCGGCGCCTACCGTGACCTGGGCATTGGCCGGCACCGTGATCGGCCCGCCATCGCCCAGCACCTGCAGGCCGCTGCGGGTGACCAGCAGGCCCTCGTTGTTGACATCGAGCGAGCCATTGCGGGTGTAGGCCTCGGTGCCGTCCAGGGCCTGCACCGCCAGCCAGCCCTGGCCCGCCACCGCCACGTCCAGGTTGCGGCCAGTGCTTGCCACCGGCCCGGGCTCGGGGTTGTATCCGGGGGTGGTCTCGAGCGCATAGACCCGGGTGCTGGCCCCATCGCCGCGCACCGGCACCGCCCGGAAAGCCATCATCTCGGCACGGAAACCCGTGGTCGAGGCATTCGCCAGGTTGTGCGCCAGCACATCCTGGCGCTGCAGGGTGGCCTTGGCGCCGGCCATGGCCAGGTAGATCACGCGGTCCATGAGGGCTCCTCAATCCATCAGGCGGCGGCCATCAGCGCAGGCTGACCAGGGTCTGCATCACCGAATCCTGGGTCTTGATGGTCTGGGCATTGGCCTGGTAGATACGCTGGGCCACCATCATGCTGACCAGCTCGGACGTGAGGTCGACATTGCTGTCCTCCAGCGCGTTGGACTGCAGCAGGCCCAGATTGCCGCCGCCCGGCGTGCCCAGCACCGGCTCGCCCGACTCGAACGAGGCCACCCAGGCATTGCCGCCGAGCGGCTTCAGGCCCTGGTTGTTGCGGAAGTTGGCCAGCTCGATGTGGGCGATTGCCGAGGACTGTCCGCTGGAGTAGCTGGCCATCACCGTGCCGTCGTCCTGGATCGACACCCCCGTCATGCGGCCGGCCGGGAAGCCGTCCTGCGACAGCGCGGTGGGCCCGAAGGGCGCGCCGAACTGGGTCAGGTTGCCGAAGTCCAGGGTGATGCCGGTGAAGGGTTCGGTCTCGAAGGGTGTGCCGGCGCCGGTGCCGGGGATGTCGAGCGTGATCGGCCCGGTCGGTGTGATCGGCACCCGGCCGTCGGGCGGAAAGGTGGCCTGGACAATCGGCCGCGGCCCGCCGCTGCCGTCGGGGTTGAGTGGTTCACCATTGGCCGCCGCGTAGATGTTCCAGGTGTCGGGGCCCGACTTCTGGAAGAAGTAGGTCATCGCCACCTGCTGGCCCTTGGCGTCGAAGATGTTGATCGAGGTCGAATTGTTGTAGGTCTTGCTGTCGGCCAGGTCCACCGCCGGGGTGGCGCCGATGAAGGTGAACTCGTTGCGCGAATCGAGGTTGATCTCCAGCTTCATCAGCGTGGTTTGCTTGGGCGCGGTGCCGGCGGTGGGCAATTGCAATGGCGAAGCCTTGCCGGCGATCTGGCCCACTTCATAAGTCATCGGGATGGCCACCAGCTTCTGGCCCTGGGGATTGCTGACAAAGCCCTGCCGGTCGACCTGGAACTGGCCGTTGCGGCTGTACAGGGTGGCGCCGTTCTGGTCCTGCAACTGGAAGAAGCCGGCGCCGTTGATGGCCACGTCCAGCGGGCTGTTGGTCGACGAGATGCTGCCCTGCGCAAACTGCTGGGACACGGTGGACAGGCTGACCCCCAGGCCGACATTGCCGCCGGCCCCGCTGGCGGTGCGCGCATAGATGTCGGCAAACTCGGCGCGGGAATATTTGGCCCCCACCGTGCTGGCATTGGCGACGTTGTTGCCGATCACTTCGAGGTTGCGGCTGGCCGCGTTGAGGCCCGAGACACCTTGCTGAAAACTCATGAGAACACTCCTGCAGGAAAGGGCGCGGCGCACCGCGCATGGGCAAGCCCGGGAAAGTGACGCCGCCAGTGCCGGGGCGGCGCGGCACGCTTCAATCGATGGCCTGGACCTGGCTGTAGGCCACCTTGCCACTGCGCACCAGTTCCAGCGTCAGGCTGGTGCCGGTGGTGTTGACCGCGTCGACCCGGTCTTTCATCAAGGCGGTGTGGGACACGCTGGCTGCGCCGCTGTGGGCGCTGATGCGAAACCGGTAGCCGGCGGACTCGCTGATCGCGCCGCCCGCCGGCCAGCTGAAGCTGTGCCGGCCGCTGCCCTGGGCGCCCAGGTCAAGGGTGTCGACCACCGCACCGGCCGGGCTCAGCACCTCGGCCGTGACCCGGTCGGCGGCGCTGCCGATCTCGAACATGCCCTCGGCCACGCCCTGCTTGACCGACAGCCTGTCGCCCTTGAGGATCACATCCTTGCCCACCAGCGTGGCGCCCTGCATCATCTGCATCTGCACGAACTGGCCGTTCAAGCCCGCCACCGTGCTGTTGAGCTTCTCGATGCCGCTGACCGTGCTGATCTGCGCCATCTGCGAGGTCATCTGGGCGTTGTCGGTCGGGTTCAGCGGGTCCTGGTTCTTCAGCTGGGTGACCAGCAGCTTCAAAAAGCGGTCGCTGGCCTCCTTGGCGGTGTCGGTGACCTTGGCGCCGGCCCCGGCTGCGGACAGGCCGCCGTTGAGGGCGGCAAACGGCGACGGTGTGTGGCTGGATTCGACGCTGCTCATGCAAGGCTCCGCAAGGGGTGGAAGGTCATGCCTGGCCCATCTGCAAGGTCTTGAGCAGCAGGCTCTTGGCGGTGTTCATCACCTCCACGTTGTTCTGGTAGGAGCGCGAGGCCGAAATCATGTTGACCATCTCCTCCACCGCATTCACGTTGCTGTAGACCACATAGCCCTGGGCATTGGCCGCCGGATGGCTGGGGTTGTGCACCGCCCGGCCGGGCGTCTGGTCCTCGATCACATCGCTGACCTGCACGCCGGCCGACGTGGCCTCGCCCATCAGCAGGGTCTGGAACACCACCTGACGCGACTTGTAGGCCGCGCCATCCGGCCCGGCCACGGTGTCGGCATTGGCCAGGTTGCTGGCCACCACGTTCAGGCGCTGGGTCTGCGCCGACGCCGCGCTGCCCGACACGTCGAAGATCTTGAACATGCTCATCGCATCACCTCAGGGCCTGGCTGGCAGGGATCAAATCATGGCGCGGCATTTGCATCAGCCCTGGTTGGCCGCCTTCATGGCGTCCAGCATGGACCGCACGCTGCCATTGATGAAGCGCAGCGTGGCCTCGTACTTCACGCTGTTGTCGGCAAAAGTGGCGCGCTCGCGGTCGAGGTCGACCGTGTTGCGGTCCACCGCATCCTGGCTGTGGCGGGCATACAGCAGGCCGGGCCGCTCGTCCGCGCCCAAAGCCTCGATGTCATGGGCCGCATGGGTGGCCGCCGGCACCGCGCCTGCCGGCCTGGCCGAGGTCGCAGCCCGCAGGCTGTTGGCAAAGTCCAGCTCGCGGGCCTGGTAGCCCGGGGTGTCGGCATTGGCGATATTGCTGGCCACCAGGCGCTGACGCTCAGCCCTCAGCATCAGGGCCTGTGACTGGAAATCGAGCACTTGGGTCAGACGTTGCATACAGAGACCTCCCGCCACCGGCAGCCGCCACTGAAATCGGCTTGAGCATGGCGTGCACCGATTGTGGGCAGGCCGGGCGGCCGACATGAGACCGAACAAGGGGCCCAAAGCGCAGCAATTCGAAACACCGGCGCGGGCTGCAGCGGGTCAACATCCGGGCCGTGAACCCGTCGCCCACACCCCGCCTGTCCGCTGCATTCCGTGACCCGCGTCGCTGGACCCGCGCCTGCTGCGCGGCGGCGGGGCGCCATCTGGCGCATCTGCCCCATCTGGCGCATCTGCCCCATCTGGCGCATCTGGCGCATCTGGCCCATCTGGCCCATCTGGCCCATCTGCCCCATCTGGCGCTCACCAGCCTGGTGGTCGGGGCACTGGGTATGGGGTCGCCCGCTGCGGCCGAGCCGCGCCCGCCCAGCCCACCCGCCAACGCCAGCCCGGCCGATCTGTTGGCCGCCGAGGTGGCGGCGATGGTCAGGCAGGCCGCCACCATCGTCTGGGGTGAATCGGCACGTCCGCTGCGCATCGAGGTGCAAGTAGGCAAGCTGGATGCACGGCTGCGCCTGGCACCCTGCCAGCAGATCGTGCCCTACCTGCCTGCCGGCACCCGTCCGATCGGGCGCACCCGGATCGGCCTGCGTTGCGCCCAAGGCAGCGCGCTCTGGAATGTCAGCCTGCCCGTGACCGTGATGGTCTGGGCCCCGGCGGTGGTGGCCACCACCGCCCTGGCGGTGGGCACGGTGCTGCAGCCACAACACCTGACCCATGCCGAGGTCGATCTGGCCGCGCGCGCCGACCCGGCCTTGCAGCTGCCCGCAGCGGCGCTGGGACGCACCCTGGCGCGCGGCCTGGCGCCCGGCGAGGCGCTGCGCCGCGACGATCTCAAGACCCGCCAATGGTTCAATGCCGGCGCCACCGTGCGGGTGCTGGCGCAGGGTGCCGGCTATGCCGTCAGCAGCGAGGGCCAGGCCCTGAACGCCGGGGTCGACGGGCAGCCGGTCCGGGTGCGCACCGAAGGCGGCCGCCTCATCACCGGCATGGCCACCGGCGATCACCGGGTCGAGGTGGCGCTGTGACGGCCGCGTCGCGCCGGCCCATCGGCCCGACAATCCTCCATGCAGTGAGCGCCACCCCCCCGATATCAGGGGTTTGGCAGAAATCGTTCGCCGCAACCCTCAAGTCCCGAAACCTCGGGCCGATACCCCGTGCATGTCTAGGGATCTTGCACCCAGACCCACGCAGCTGGAGTCCATGATGAAAATCGGTCAAATCGAAAACAAGCCCCTCTCACCCGCCATGGCGGACCGCAAGGCCGCGGCGGCAGCACCACAAACGGCCGGCTCGGCCGAACCCAGTGCCCGGGTGGCACTCTCGCCCACGGTCACGCAATTGGCCGCCGGCGGCACCGAAGGCGTGTTCGACAGCAACAAGGTGCAGCGCATTTCGGACGCGATACGCGACGGCAAGTTCCAGATCAATCCGGAAGCCATCGCCGACAAGCTGATCGCCAATGCCCAGGAATTGCTGGGCAATATGGCCAGGCGTTGAGCACTGCACAGCCGCCCGCATGCGTCCTACCCCGGTTGACCTGCCGCTGGACGGCCCCGCCGAGGCCGAGCTGGAGCCGCTTGTAGCGGCGGTCGAGCAAGGCCTGCAGTCCCTGAATGCGTCGCTGCGCGGGCGGGATGCCTTGCGCATCGAGCAATCCGCCGCCGCCCTGCACCGGGCTCTGGGCGACGCGGTGCAGGCCTGCGTGCAGGCGGCCCGCCTGGGCCTGCTGCCCGAGCCGCTGCGTCGCCGCCTGGCCAGCGCAGGCGCCCAGCTGGCGCGCCAGCGCGAGAGCCTGTCGCGGGCCACTGCGGCGCTGGACCGTGCCATCGACGTGCTGATGCCGGACGCTCAGCCGGCCGGCCGCATTTACCGGGCCAATGGTCTGGCCGAGCCACCCCACCGGCCCGGCGGCCTGAGCGCCTGAGCCGCCACTGCCTGGGAGCCTGTCGGACTTGGGGAACGTCGGCTGCAGTTTGGCCGCAGCGGTCCATTTTTGGCTTCGCCGCTCTCCGAGAACGCCGGCTTTTTGCCCCATAGCTACAGCTATGGGGCTGCAAATCCGACAAAAACTGTCCTCGCTGGGGTCGAACTTCGCTTCGACGCCTCAAGTCCGACAGGCTCCTAGTGCAGTGTTCGATGCTGTGAGAGACTTAAGAAAACCGATGGATTTGCCGCTGTGGCTAGGCGCAAACCGCAGCTATGCCCAGTGGCATGGCGAGAATTTGCAACGCCGCCACTGCGGCAAATCCACGGTTTTAGGTCGCGAATAGCGTTGAACACTGCACTAGGTCTCATGCTGCTTTACGTCGGCGGTGTCTTGTTCATCAACGGCCTGTCCATGCTGGGAAAAATCGCGCCCAAGGAGACTGCGGTCATGAACCTGTTGACGGCCGGTCTGTCCCTGTTCGTGAGTCTTCATGAACTGGGTCGCGCTGATCCTGCGTCCATCCGCGCAGGCGCATTCGGCTTGCTCTTCTCCTTCACCTATCTGTAGATGGCGTACGTCAATCTCACCGCACAGGATGGCCAAGGACTGGGCTGGTTCAGCCTTTTCGATGCCGCAACTGCGGCACTTGTTACCGTCGATCAGATGGCGCTCGCCCATCGGATTGCCAGCTACTGGCTGGCCGGATGCTGGGCCGCTTGGACCGTGCTGTGGTTGTGCTTCATCGTGATCGGTGCGTTGCGGCGGACAAGCTGGAATCGCCCGGTTGCCTGGCTGGCGATCGTTCAATCCGTGCTGATGGCGTGGCTGCCTGGCTGTCGCTTGCTCAGCGGCCGCATGCTGCCTTGACCGTTGCGCGCCGCGGGGCAGGGCGGCGTTGCCTACGGCTCGCGCATCCACCAATCACCAGCCAAAGCAAGCTGCAAGTGGTCGATGAACCGAGTTACCTTCTGTGGTACCGGTTTGGGTGACGGAAACACGGCGTGCATCTCCTGCGCCTGCAGGCCATGGTCGACCATGATCTCCTGCACCACCCCCTCTGCCACCGCGTCGCGCGCCACGTAGCGCGGCAGGATGGCCAGGCCCAGGCCGGCACTGGCCGCAGCCAGCACGACCGACAGGTTGTTCGACCGCCACGGGCCGTTGACCGGCGTTGACACCACCTGCGCATCGGGTGCCACCAGGCGCCAGCGGTCGTCGCCCTGCACGCTGCTGTAGACCAGGCAGTCCTGCCCGGCCAGGTCGGCCGGCACGCGGGGCTCGCCGCGCGCGGCCAGGTAGGCAGGTGTGGCGACCATCACCCAGGGGTTGCTGCCCAGGTAGCGCGCACCCAGTGCCGAATCCGCCATTTGCCCCATGCGGATCGCCAGGTCAAAGCCTTGCTCCACCAGATCGACATAGCGGTCATCGAAGCTGATGTCGATCTTCACACCCGCATGCGCCTGCAGGTAGCGCAGCACCAGCGGCACCAGCACGCGGCGCCCGAAAGCCACTGACGTGCTGATGCGAAGCTGCCCGCCGATGCTGTCCTGACGCAGCGCCGCCAGGTTCTCGGCCTCGTCGATGGCACGCTCGATGGACTTGCACCGCTCGTAGTACAGGGCGCCAACTTCGGTCGGCGTCACACCGCGCGCCGACCGGTGCAGCAGGTGTACACCCAAGCGATCCTCAGTGGCGGCCACAGCCTTGGCGGCCGTCGGCTGCGTGACCCCAAGCTCGGAGGCTGCCTTGCTGAAACTGCGGGTCTCGACGACCCGAACGAACACCTGGATTGCGTTGACCCTGCCCATCGTTGACTGTATCGCCGCGGGTGGCTTGCCTGGCTTCGGAATAGTGCTTATGCGCAGGCTTGGATTCGCAAGAAGCGGTCCGTCAAACATCATTCCGACTACTGGCTCAGGAGATACGCATGGCAAAGATGAAGGCTGCAATGGCCGCCGTTCTGGTGACGGAAAGAGAGGGCGTCACGCAAGCCTTCGGCGTGCCGGGTGCGGCCATCAATCCGCTCTACGCGCAACTGCGCGAACGCCAGTCGATCACCCATGTGCTGGCGCGCCATGTGGAAGGCGCGTCCCATATGGCTGAAGGCTACACGCGTGCCAAGGCCGGCAACATCGGCGTGTGCATCGGCACGTCCGGCCCGGCGGGCACCGACATGATCACCGGCCTCTATTCGGCCCAGGCCGACAGCATCCCCATCCTGTGCATCACCGGCCAGGCGCTGCGGGCCCGTCTGCACAAGGAAGACTTCCAGGCGGTCGACATCGCCAGCATCTCCAAGCCCGTGACCAAGTGGTCCACCTCCGTGCTGGAGCCGGCGCAGGTGTCACGCGCTTTTCAGCAGGCTTTTCATCTGATGCGAAAAGCTTAAGCGG
>JAYUQJ010000355.1:0-3407 GCA_043756825.1 Betaproteobacteria bacterium
GGAAGCCAAGATAGAACCTCCTCCAAGCGAATTTATGAGCAATGACGGGCGCTTGGCACAGGTAGGGTGACTACAGGATCATGGAACTTCAGTCTAAGGATTCTGCGCTTGTCGGATCAGGCGGCTGGCGCTCGCCAGCGCAACCACGCCAGGGCCGCGATCAGCCCTGGGTATTGGCGTAAAGCGACCACAGACGGCCCAAGTCAGCAGCACCGTCGCTGCCCTGGACACTGCGCAGCACCTGTACCGCCTTGGCCTTGTTCTTGCCGCTTTGTAACAGGGCCAACCCCAGGCGCAGCTTGGCGTCTTCCGGGCGCTTCAGTCCACCCTTGGCGATGCCCTGCTCGATCAGCGGGATGCCCTTGTCGCCCTGGCCCATCGTGACGTAGGCATAGCCCAGCTGGACCAGGTCATTGCCCTCCTTGGCCGCCACGGCGGCGACTGATCGCTGGTCGATCGACGCCTTGCTCTCGGCTTCCTGCTTGTTGGCCAGGTCGCGCAGCCGTTTATGCCTCTCGGCCTCGGCACCGGTGCCTAGCGCACCGGCTGCAAAGCCCTTGTCGATGATCAGCTTGCCCTCCGATGGCAGCCCGGCCTGCAGCGCCATCTGCGACATCTCCATGAACTCTTCGGTCTTGGACAAGGACCCGGTGGCCAGCTTGAGGCGCATCACGTCAAGCGCAAAACGGTCGGAGAAACCGCTCTTGCGCGGCAGCCGGCCCAGGTGAATGGCCCAGTAGTCTCTCTTGGGGTGGTTGAACAACAACTTCTCGAGGGTGTTGGCCTGACCTGCCAGGTTATTGGTGCGCTGCTGGGCATCTGCCAGGCGCAGCAGATCGGCTTCCTCGGGTCTGCGGCCGGCTTGCTCTGCGGCGGCAATCGCTGCCGCCGCATCCTTGGCGACGGTGGCGAAGTCACTGCTGTTGCCCAACAGATAGGCCTGCAATTGCTTGATCGTGGCGCTGTTATTGCCAGCCGCCTGGGCCTTTTGTACCCATTGGCCGGCCTTGGCATTGTCCCGGGCGGCAGCATAGGCACCTGCCAATTGCTCTGCCACCTGGCCCTGTTCGCCACCCGACACCTTGCCGTACAGCGACTCCAGGGCCTGTATGGCGGTGGCGTTGTCGCCGGCGCGCTGGGCAGCGGATGCCTTCATCCGGTCGATCTGCAGGGATTCGGTAGCGGTTTTTCCCGAAGCTGACTCTGCTTCGCGCACCTTGGCCAGTGCCTCCTTGCCCTTGCCGGCCTTGATCAGGTCGTAGGCCTGCTGCAGGGGCTTGCCCACCTCGGGGCGCAATGCCTGGCCGTGCGCCAGATTGATCGAACCGGCCAGAAGCAGGGCGGCACCCAGACAGGAAAGTCGGTTCATCGTCACACTCAGTTCAAGAACTGCTCGTTGCCAACCAGGCCGATCTTGGTCACGCCCAGGCGCTGGGCGCTGGCCATCACCATGGCCACCACCTTGTAGCTGACCAGCTTGTTCGGCCGCAGGTGCACCTCGGGCTGGTCGGGCAGGGCGGCCACCTGGGCGAGCTTGTTTTCCAACTCGGCGCGGTCGGCCACGATCACGCCGTTCCAGCCCAGCGTGCCGTCGAAGTCGACATCGATGCGGATGATCTCCGGCGGCTTGGGTGGCGCGCTGCTCGGCCCCACCGGCATGTTCATCTTGACCGCATGGGTCTGGATCGGGATCGTGATGATCAGCATGATGATCAGCACCAGCATCACGTCGATCAGCGGCGTGGTGTTGATGTCCATGATCGGCGCTTCGTCGTCGCCGCCGCTGCCTACTTGCATGCTCATGCTCGGGGTCCTGTTCGCTGCTTATTGATTGGGTGGGGCTTCGGTGATGAAGCCCACCTTGGCGATGCCCGCGCGCTGGCAGGCCACCACCAGGCGGCCCACGCTCTCGTAGCGCGCGTCCTGGTCGCCGCGGATGTGCACCTCGGGCTGCGGGTCCTTGATCGACTCCTTCTTCAGCTCTTTGACCACCGACTCGATGTCGGGCATCTTGCGGGTGTTCCAGTACACGTCGCCGTCCTTGTTCACCGCCAGCAGGATGTTCTCCGGCTTGGTCTGTGTGGGCACGTTGCGCTCCTTGGGCAACTGCAGCTGCACGCTCTGCGTGACCACCGGGATCGTGATCAGGAAGATGATCAGCAGCACCAGCATCACGTCCACCAGCGGCGTGGTGTTGATGGCCGAGTTCATCTCGTCTTCGTCGCCGTCGGGCGACCCGACTGCCATGGACACGGCTTACTTCTTGACGCTGAGCAGCACGTTGTGCACGTCGCCCGCGAAGTTGCGCACCTTCTCCATCACCGTCTTGTTGCGCCGGATCAGCCAGTTGTAGCCCATCACCGCGGGCACCGCCACGGCCAGGCCGAAGGCGGTCATGATCAGCGACTCGCCCACCGGGCCGGCCACCTTGTCGATGGACGCCTGGCCGGCGATGCCGATGGCCGTGAGCGCGTGGTAGATGCCCCAGACGGTGCCGAACAGGCCCACGAACGGGGCCGTCGAGCCCACCGTGGCCAGCACCGCCAGGCCGTCCTGCGAGCGGCTCTGGATGTTGCCCACCGCGCGGTCCACGCTCATCGTGATCCAGGTGTGGCGGTCGATGCTCTCGACCAGGGTGCCCTCGTGGTGCTCGTCGGCCTTGACCCCCTGCTCGGCGATGTAGCGGAAGGCGCTGTTCTCATCCAGCGTGGCCGCAGCCTGCTTCATCGAGCCGGCCTTCCAGAAGCCCTCATCGACCTTCCTGGCGCTGTTGAGCAGTTTGCGCTGCTCGAACAGTTTGGTGAAGATCACGTACCAGGAGGCCATGCTCATGATGATCATGATGATCAGCGTGCCGCGTGCGACGACGTCGCCTTGGGCCCACAGTGCGTCCAGGCCGTAGGGGTTGGTGACCTCTTCCTTGGCCACTGCAGCGGCGGGTGCGGCGGCCGGGGCGGGCGCGGCCGGGGTGGCAGCGTCCGGTGCCGCCGGCGCCGAGGCCTGGGCCTGGGCCGGGGTGGGCAGGGCGGTGATGGCCAGGCTGGCCAGGGCCAGCAACGCAGCCGCCAGCGGGGCACGCACGAATTGCATCAGGGACATGTTGACTCCAGAAAAGGACGGGCGCGGAACGGGATCACCGGGAGCGCCTGGCGGGGACAAAAAAGCGATCGGGGGAACAGCGAGATGGCGCCGACGCAAGGGGTGTGAGGCCTGCCGGGGCAGATCACTCCACCTTCCAGACATAGTCGACCGAGACGGTGGTGCCACCCACGGGCTTGCCGGTTTCGTCGGTGCCGGGCTTGCCGCGGCACTTGCTCAGCGCTTCCATCGCGGTGCGGTCGAGCAGGCGGTGTTCACGCGAGGGCCCCGAGGACTTCTCGATCTCGGCCTTGGTGACGGCGCCGGTG
>JAYUQJ010000356.1:0-3402 GCA_043756825.1 Betaproteobacteria bacterium
GGCCGCGCAGTCGCGCGGGCGCGGCTCAAACCACCGTCAGCGTGACGTCGATATTGCCGCGGGTGGCGTTGGAGTAGGGGCACACCTTGTGCGCGGCGGCCACCAGGGCCTCGGCGGCGCTGCGCTCGAAGCCGGGCAGGGTGATGCGCATCGCCACCTGGATGCTGAAGCCGCCGGGGATGGGGCCGATGCCGACGTCGGACGTGATCGACACATCGTCAGGCACCTTGATCTTCATGCCGGCGCCCACCGCCTTCATCGCGCCAATGAAGCAGGCCGAATAGCCCGCCGCAAACATCTGCTCGGGGTTGGTGCCGGGGCCGCCCGCACCGCCCAGCTCGCGCGGGGTGGACAGGTCCAGGTTCAGGGCGCCGTCAGACGATTGCGCGGTGCCGCTGCGCCCGCCGGTGGCGGTGGCGGTGGCGGTGTAGATGACTTTGTCGAGTGCCATGGGATCTGTCCTTGCAGCAGGTTTGAGGAGGTGCCCGCCGGTGCGGGCCAGGGAATGCCGGGCGTTCAGGCCGCGGCGCGGGAAAGGCTGTCGTTCAGCGCGCGCCGCAGCGCGCGATGAATTTGCGCGCAATATAACAACCGGAAAGATCGGTGGATTGGTGTGCAATAGGGGTGGTCGCCCGTGGCGGGCGGCCGCAACCGGCCCGCGGCGATTTCCGCCCGCTGCGGCGCCCAGGCCCGCCGGCGGTGCTCAGCGAGAACCACCTTGACCCGTGTCCTGATTGCCGGCTACCAGCACGAGACCAACACCTTTGCGCCCAGCCTGGCTGATTGGGCGGCGTTCAACCGGGGTGATTCCTTCCCCGCCTATGTGCGGGGCGCCGACCTGCTGTCGCGCCTGACCGGCATCAACCTGCCGGTGGGCGGTTTCATCGACGCCGCGCGCGCCCGAGGCTGGGCCCTGCTGCCCTCGTGCTGGGCCGGCGCGATACCGTCCAGCTTCGTCACCCGCGACGCCTTCGAGCGCCTGGCCGGCGCGATCTGCGCCGATGTCGCGGCGGCGATCGCGCCCGGCCAGGCCGGTCTGGACGCGATCTACCTGGACCTGCACGGCGCGGCGGTGGCCGAGCATGTGGCCGACAGTGAGGGTGAACTGCTGGCCCGCCTGCGCGCCCTGGTCGGCCCGGCCCTGCCGATCGTGGCCAGCCTGGACCTGCATGCCAATGTCACCTACCGGATGCTGCGCGAGGCCGACGCCCTGGTGGCCTACCGCAGCTACCCGCATGTGGACATGGCCGAGACCGGCGAGCGTGCGGCTGGGCTGCTGGCCAGCAGGCTGCGCGCCGGCCAGCGCCTGCCCACGCATGCCCGGCGCCTGCCCTTCCTGATCCCCATCAATGCCCAGAGCACCTGGTTGTCGCCGGCGCGCGAGCGTTTCGAGGAGTTGTCGGCGCTGAGCCGCGAGCACGCCAGCGAGCTGAGTTTCTGCATGGGCTTCCCGGCCTCGGACTTCGATGAGTGTGCGCCGATGGTCTGGGGCCATGGGCCCGATGACGCGGCCTGCCGGCACGCGGTCGGGCTGCTTTACCAGCGCGTGGCCGAGCCGGCGCAATGGCGGCTGGAGATCGTCTCGGCCCAGACCGCCGTGCACCAGGCGCTGCGCCTGGCCGAGCAGGCCCAGCGCCCGGTGGTGCTGGCCGATACCCAGGACAACCCCGGTGCCGGCGGCGACAGCAACACCACCGGCTTGCTGCAGGCCCTGCTGGCCCAGGGCGCGGGCCGGCGCTATCCCGGCCAGGTGGCGCTGGGCCTGATATTCGACCCGGCCGCCGCCCAGGCCGCAGTGGCGGCCGGCGTGGGGGCCGAGATCGAGATCAGCCTGGGCCGCGCGGTGCCCACCTTCACCGGCCAGCTGAGCGATGCGCCGGTGCGCGGCCGCTTCAAGGTGCGGGCGCTGAGCGATGGTGCCTGCACCCTCACCGGGCCGATGATGACCGGCCTGACCGTGCAGCTCGGGGCCTGCGCCTGCCTGGAGATCGAAGGCATCCAGATCGCGGTGGTCAGCGGCAAGAAGCAACTGCTCGACCGCCAGCTCTTGCGCATGGTCGGCATACAGCCCGAAGCCATGCGGGTGATCGTGGTCAAGAGCAGCAACCATTTCCGGGCTGACTTTGCCCCCATCGCCAGCCAGATCATCGTGGCCAAGGCGGCCGGGCCGATGGCCGCCGATCCGGCCGATCTGCCCTGGAAGCACCTGCCGGCCGCGATGCGGCTGCGGATTTGACCGCGCGCAGCGATCAGGGCGGCACCGTGGCGTCGGATCCGGGCAGTGGGTCTGCCGCGCCGGGCAGTTTGAATCTGGCCAGGAAGCTGCGGTCGATGCGGTCTTTCCAGCGCCACAGCCAACGGCCCTGCGCCGACAGCCCGCCCCAGGCGGCAATGGCGCGGCCGTCGGCAGTGGCCAGCAATGCCAGGTAGCGGCGCTGCGGCCGGTAGCGCCGCAGTGCCTGCCCGAACAGCAGGGCGCGCAGGTTGTGCGACAACACCGGCCCCATGCGCACCGCAAACACGCCGGCCTTGGGCAGCGGCGCCTCGGTCCAGTGCGCGCAGTCGCCCACCGCCAGCACATGGGGGTGGGACAGGGATTGCAGATGCCGGTCGATGCCGATGAAGCCGGACCCGTTCACTGCCAGGCCGCTTTCGGCCTGCCAGGGATGCGACTGGGCGCCGGTGGCCCACAGCAGCAGGTCGGGCGGCTGCGGTTCGGCTTCCGGCTCGAAGGCCGTGTCGGTCAACACCTCGGCGCCTGCGGCCGTCAGCGCAGCCAGCGCCGCCTGGCGGGCGCCGCCGGCCAGGCCCGGCAGCAGGGGCCCTCTGGAGACCAGGCGGCCGTGCACCGGCTGGCCGGCGTGGCGCTGGCGCAGCCGGGCCAGCACCGCCAGGAGGCACTCGACCCCGGCGGCCCCGCCACCCACTGCCGTGATGCGCAGCGGCCGCTGGCCCGGCGCGATGGCCGGGTTGGCCAGCATTGCCTCCCAGCGCTGATGCAGTTCGCCCAGGGGCCGCAGCGCCAGCACCTGGCCCGGCCCGGCCAGATGCGGCGGCCGCAGGGTCGAGCCGACGTTCAGCGACAACAGATCGAAGCCCAGCACCTGGCCACTGGCCAGATGGGCCTGCCGCCTGTCGGGGTCCAGCGCCACCAGTTCATCGATCAGCAGGCGGGCACCGGCGGCGCGCGCCAGCGCGGCAAAGTCGATGCAGATGTCTTCGAAACGGTAGGTGCCGGCCAGCCAGCCCGGCACCATGCCGGAATAAGGCGCCAGTGAACTGGGCGAGACCAGCACCAGGTCGACCCCGGGCACCGGCGCGCTGATCCAGTCGCGCAGCACCTGGGCATGGGCATGGCCGGCCCCCACCAGCAGCAGGCGCGGGTTCATCGCGGCGCGGGCC
>JAYUQJ010000357.1:0-9420 GCA_043756825.1 Betaproteobacteria bacterium
CCGCCCAGTCCAGCCGCGCGACGTCGGCCAGGTAGGGCTCGCCGGCCAGTTGCGGGTCTGACGCGATGAAGCCGGGCAAGGCCGCACCCCACTGGGCAACGTCGCCCCGGGCCGGCGGTTGGGCCTGCCAGAAGGCGCGGGCCAGCGCGGCGCAGGCCCCATCGCCCAGCAATTGCTGAAGGGTCGGATAGGCGGCGGCAAGGGCCCGCTCGGCCATTGCGCCGGCATTCGCGGCATAGGCCATCAGGCCGCGCTGGGCGCGCGGCGCCGCATCGCGCAGGGACGCGCCCATCGCGTTGGCCGGCACCTGACCGTGCAGCGCGCCCAGCAGCAGCTGCTGGCGCTGCGCCTCGGCGGCGGCAGTCGGGCGGCTCATGCCGCCACCGCCCGGCCGCACGCGGCCAGCAGCCGCTCGGCCTGGGCCGCTTCGTCCAGCAGCACGTCCAGCGCCGGCAGGTCGGTATCCCATTCCACCAGCGTGGGCCGTGGCCCCAGCTTGTGCAAGGCATGCCGGTAGACCTGCCAGACCGGCGGGTGCACCCGGCTGCCATGGTCGTCGATCACGATCTCGCCGGTATCGCAGTAGCCGGCCAGGTGGATCTCGCCCACCGCCGCCGCATCGACCGCGTCGACCCAGGCGCAGGCCGCCGCCACCGCATCGACCCCGTCGTTGAGGGCATTGACCACCAGGTTGTTGAGGTCCAGCAGCAGGCCGCAGCCACTGCGCCTTGCCAGCGCATTGAAGAAGTCGGGCTCGGGAATGTGGTCGTCGGCCCAGTGCAGATAGGCCGACAGGTTCTCGACCAGGACGGGCCGGCGCAGCCGGTCCTGCACCCGCTGCACATTGGCCACCAGGATGTCGAGCGCGGCATCGGTGAAGGCCAGGGGCAGCAGGTCGTTGGCATGCAGCACCGGGGCCTGGGCGTGCAGCGACGCCCGCGCAAAACAGGCATGGTCGCTGACCCGCACCGGGTCGATGCGCTCGACCAGGCGCGCCAGCCGGTCGAGATGCCAGTCGTCCAGGCCAGCGGCCGAGCCCAGCCCCAGGCCGACCCCGTGCAGGCTGACCGGGTAATGCCGGCGCATGTCCAGCAGCAGCGCGACGGCCGCGCCGCCGTCGGCAAAGTAGTTCTCGGAATGGACCTCGACAAAGCCCAGGCGCGGCCTGTCTCGCAGCACGGCCTGGTAGTGGGGCTGGCGCAGGCCGATACCCGCGCCGGGCGCTGGCCTTGCCGCGCCGCTGCCGATCACTTCTTCAGCGCCATCTTGGCCTCTTCCTCGGTGCGGCCCTTCATCTCCTTGCAGGTGCCGGCGGCCACGTACTTCCATTCATCGGCAGCCATCTCGGCCTTGCTCTTGCCGGCGCAGCTGTGCGTGCCCGACAGGTTGGCACAGTCGTTCTGGCCGGCCTTGGCGATGCCATAGCACTTCTCCTTGGCCTTGGCCTGGGCGGCTGCCTGGCCCACCAGGCCGAGGGCAAGCGCGGATGCGAGCGCGGACGCAGCAATCAAACGGGTGTTGGTCATGGCTAAGTTCCTTGCGGTTGGGGGGGGCCTGCGCTGTTGCGCCGGCTGTGCCTGTGTCGCCGGCCCGGGCCCGACCTTACAGCCGCAGGCCGGGCAGACCCGGTGTTGGCCGGCCCGGCTGCCGGCCTAAACTCAGGCCATGAAAGACGTCGTCATATCCGCAACCGGCCTGTACCAGCCACCCCATGTGATCACCAATGCCGAGTTGGTGGCCTCCTACAACGCCTATGCCGAGCTGCAGAACACCCAGCACGCGGCCGCCATCGCCACTGGCGAGCGCAAGGCCCTGGTGCTGTCCAGCGTCGAGTTCATCGAGAAGGCCTCGGGCATCCAGCAGCGCTATGTGATCGAAAAACACGGTGTGCTCGATCCGCACCGGATGAAGCCGCATTTCGATCCGCGCCCGGACGACCAGTTGTCGCTGATGGCCGAGATCGCGGTGGACGCCAGCAGCAAGGCCCTGGCCGCCGCTGGCAAGAGCGCTGGCGAGGTCGATGCGGTGTATTGCGCTGCCGCCAATATGCAGCGCGCCTATCCGGCCATGGCCTGCGAGATCCAGGCTGCGCTGGGTGCCGGCGGCTTCGGCTTCGACATGAACGTGGCCTGCTCGTCGGCCACCTTTGCGATCGAGCAGGCGGTGAATGCGGTGCGCACCGGCAGCGCCCGCTGCGTGCTGGTGGTCAACCCCGAGATCACCTCGGCCCACCTGGAATGGCGTGACCGCGACTGCCACTTCATCTTTGGCGATGTCTGCACCGCAGTGATCGTCGAGGCGGCTGAGTCCGCCACCTCGGCCCACCAGTGGCAGGTGCTGGGCACCCGGCTGGTGACCCGGTTCTCCAACAATATCCGCAACAACGCCGGCTTCTTGAACCGCTGCGAGGACACCGACCCCGACGCCCGCGACAAGACCTTCATGCAGGAGGGCCGCAAGGTTTTCAAGGAGGTGGTGCCGATGGCGGCTGCCCACATCGAGGGCCACCTGCAGGCGCTGGGCTTCACGCCAGCCCAGGTGCGCCGCTACTGGCTGCACCAGGCAAACCTGGGCATGAACCAGCTGATCGTCAAGCGCCTGGTGGGCCAGGAGGTGGGCGACGACCTGGCGCCCATCATCCTGGGCGAGTACGCCAACACTGCGTCGGCCGGGTCGATCATCGCCTTTCACCACCACCATGCCGACCTGCTGGCCGGCGACCTGGGCGTGATCTGCTCCTTCGGTGCCGGCTACTCGGTGGGCAGCGTGGTGGTGCGCAAGCGCTGATCGGGCGGGGCGCTGGCAGCGCCCGCCGCCAGCGCCTGCAGGCAGGCCCCGCACAGGCAGCCGGTGTAGCGCTGGCGCAAGTCGGCCTGCAGCCCGGCCGACAGGGCCACCGTGGCGCAAGGGCAGGGGGCTGCGTCCTGCACGCCGCAGTGGAAGCCGCTGCCGCAGCGCGGGCAGCGGTCGGTGGCGCTGTCGATCACGCGAACAGGCCCTTGTGCTGCTCGCGCAGCAGGTTCTTCTGCACCTTGCCCATGGCATTGCGCGGCAGGTCGGCCACCACGAACAGGTACTTGGGCACCTTGAAATTGGCGATCTGGCCCTTGATGCGGGCCTGCAGCGCGGCGCTGTCCAGCGTGGTGCCGGGTTGGGCCACCACCACCGCCACCACCGCCTCGCCGAAGTCGGGGTGGGGCACGCCCACCACGGCCGATTCGGCCACGCCGGGCAGGTCATTGAGAAAGCCCTCGATCTCGGCCGGGTAGACGTTGTAGCCGCCGCTGATGATCAAATCCTTGCTGCGGCCGACGATGGTGACATAGCCATCGGCCTCGATCTTGCCCACATCGCCGGTCTTGAACCACTGCTGGCCCTGTTCATCGGTGGTGAACTCCTCCTTCGTCTTCTCGGGCATGCGCCAATAGCCGGCAAACACATTCGGCCCGCGCACCTCGATGTTGCCGATCTCGCCGGCGGCGCAGGGCGCGCCGGCGGCGCTGGCGCTGTAGTCCACCGCGCGAACAGTCACCCCGGGCAGGGCCGGGCCCACGGTGCCGCGCCGGCGCGGGCCGTCGGCCGGGCGGCAGGGGTTGCTGGTGAGCATCACCGTCTCGCTCATGCCATAGCGCTCGAGCAGGGTGTGGCCGGTGCGGGCGATCCAGTGGTCGAAGGTCTCCACCAGCAGCGGCGCCGACCCGCTGATGAACAGGCGCATGCGGGCCGTGGCCTCGCGGGTGAGCGTGGGCTCGGCCAGCATGCGCACGTACAGCGTGGGCACGCCCATCATCACCGTGGCCTCGCGCATGCGGGCGATGCAGGCTTGCGGGTCGAACTTGCCGAACCAGATCATCTTGCTGCCGTTGAGCAGCGCACCATGCGAGGCCACGAACAGGCCGTGCACATGGAAGATGGGCAGCGCGTGGATCAGCACGTCGCCGGGCTGCCAGTCCCAGTACTGCTTGAGCGCCTGCGCGTTGCTCAGCAGATTGCCGTGGCTGAGCATCGCCCCCTTGCTGCGCCCGGTGGTGCCGCTGGTGTAGAGGATGGCGGCCAGGTCGTCGGTGCTGCGTGGCGCCGGCAGGTGCCGGTCACTGTGGTGGGCGGCGCGCTGCAGCAGCGTGCCGTCGCGCGCGTCGCCCAGCGTGAACACATGCGCGGTGCCGGCCGTGAAGGCGATGCGGCTGACCCAGGCGAAAGACCTGGGCGCGCACACCACCACCGCCGGCTCGGCATTGCCGATGAAATACTCGATCTCGGCGGCCTGGTAGGCGGTGTTGAGCGGCAGGAAGACATAACCCGCCCGCAGCACGGCCAGGTAGAGCATCAGGGCCTCGACGCTCTTTTCGGTCTGCACCGCCACCCGGCTGCCTTCGGGCAGGCCCAGGCTGGCCAGCAGGTTGGCCAGCATCGCGCTGCCGCGCTCCAGGTCGGCCCAGGTGTAGGCGGCGCCGGCGCTGGGGCCGTCGGCCACCGCAATCGCCACTTGGTCAAGGTCAGCCGGGAAGCCGGTGCGCAGGGCCGCGAAAAGGTTCTGCTTGGACATCTTTGATCGCCTTGCGCTCGGTCTCAATCCAGCTTTGCACCCGAACTCTTGACCACCTCGGCCCAGCGCTTGATCTCGCTGCCCACGAAGCGGCCGAAATCCGGCCCCCAGATGTTGGGCGGGTTGGCCCCCAGGCCGGCCCAGGCGGCCTTGAGCTCGTCGCTGCCCAGGGCTTTCTTCAGCTCGATCGTCATCGCATCGACCGCCGCCTGTGGCGTGCCCTTGGGCGCCCACAGGCCGTACCAGGTGGCCACCTGGTAGGTGGGCACACCGCCCTCGGTGCTGGTGGGCACGTCGGGGAAGCCCGGCGCGCGCTGCGGCGATGCCACCGCAAGCGCCTTGATACGGCCGTTCTTGATGTGGGCGGCCGACGAGCCCAGGCCGTCGAACATCAGGTCCACCTGGCCGGCGATCAGGTCTTGCAGGGCCGGGCCGGCGCCGCGGTAGGGAATGTGGGTGATGAAGGTCTTGGTCTGCAGCTTGAACAGCTCACCGGCCAGGTGGTGCGAGGTGCCGTTGCCGGCCGAGCCGTAGTTCAGCTTGGCGGGGTTCTTGCGCAGGTAGTCGAGCAGGCCGTTCAGGTCAGACACCGGCACGCGCTGGGGGTTGACCACGATCACCTGCGGCACGCTGCTGATCAGGCCCACCGGGATGAAATCACTCTCCAGTTGATAGTCGAGCCTGGGGTACATCGACGGCGCGATGGCATGGTGCACCGCGCCCATGAAGAAGGTGTAGCCGTCGGGTGCGGCGCGCGCGGCGATGCCGGCGCCCAGGGTGCCGCCGGCGCCGCCCTTGTTGTCGATGATGAATTGCTTGCCGGTGTTCTTGGTCATCACCGCGAACAGCGGCCGGCCGAAGGCGTCGGTGCCGCCACCGGCCGGGAAGGGCACCACGATGGTCACCGGCTTGGCCGGCCAGGCCTGGGCCAGCGCGCTGCCCAGCGGGGCCCCCGCCAGCAAGATGGCTGCGGCGGCAAGGCAGGCCCGGCGGCGGGGCGAGGGGGTGCCGGGGTGGGCGGCGGCGTGGCGGTGGCTGCGCATGGTGTCTCCAACGGTTTTGAGGTCTGCTGCCCTGTGCCGGGCCAGCGGGAACGGGATCAGGGTATCAAAGCAGGGCCGCCAGCGCGCGCGAGTGCACCACCCGGCCCTGCACGAAGCGGTCGTGGCAGGTCTCGATGCGCGACAGGTCGTAGAGGTAATTCACCATCAGCCCGGCCGACTGCTTCAGGCCCTTGGCCGACAGATTGGCCTGGGCGTTCAGGCGCTCGAGCCGGGCGCCGTTGTCCAGGTGAAAGCGTGCCACCGGGTCGCCGCCGGGCTGGGCGCTGCGGTGCACCAGGTAGAGCGATGCCAGGCGCCACAGTGCATGGTGGGCGGTGGCCGGCAGCGCCGCCAGCGTGGCCGCATGGTTGAGTGCCTGCAGCTCGTCGCCGGCAGCCTCGCGCAGCAGGGCCAGCGCATGCACCGCACGCTCGGTGGCGGCCTGCGGCAGGCCGGCCAGTGCGCTGCCCAGCACCACCGGGTCGCGGCCCGGGCTGGCCAGCTTGTGCAGCCAGGCGCACAGGCCGGGGATGGGCGACAGGGTGCAGAAGGTCTTGAGCTGGGGCAGCTCATGCTTGAGCTGCTCGGCCACCCGCTTGATCAGGAAGTTGCCCAGCGATACCCCGCGCAGCCCGGGCTGGCAGTTGCTGATCGAATAGAAAACCGCCACCTTGAACTGCTCGGCCGGCAGCGGCTGGCTTTTCTTGTCGATCAGCGGCGCGATCGCATCGGCCATCTCGGGCACCAGCGCCACCTCGACAAAGATCAGCGGCTCGTCGGGCAGCTGCGGGTGGAAGAAGGCGAAGCAGCGCCGGTCGGGCTGCAGGCGCCGGCGCAGGTCGTCCCAGCCGTCCACCTCGTGCACCGCCTCGTGGCGGATGATCTGCTCCAGCAGTTGCGCGGGCGAGGTCCAGTCCACCTTGCGCATCTGCAGAAAGCCCGGGTTGAACCAGCTCGACAGCAGGTGCAGCAGGTCATGCTCGACCCCGGCCAGCGCCGGCTGGCGCGGCAGCCGGTCGAGCAGGGTGCGGCGCAGGCGCACCAGCGCGGCGGTGCCACCGGGGGCGCGGTTGATGCGGCGGAACAGCTCTTGGCGCGGTGGCTCGGCGGCCTGGGTCAGGCGGATCAGGTGCTCGGTGTTGCCCGGGGCCTGGGCATAGGCCATCGCGCTGGCCAGCACTTTCTTGGGGTCCGGTGAGAAATCCTTGGCCAGGTGGTCGAAAAAGCTGTGGCGGGCCTCATCGCCCAGTGCGGCGATCTGGACCACGATCTGGGTGGCGATGCCGGGCCCGTTGGCCTCGCCGCGCTCGGACAGCAGGCGCCGGCAGTCGGCCAGCAGGCTGCGCAGCAGGCTGTCCTGCGGCCGCACCGGGGCGGCGCGCCGGACGGCGGCACGGCGCCGGGTCGGGGTGTCGGGCGGCACCGTGGCGTGCGCTGGCTGGGGGTCGAGTGCATTCATGTCGTCAACACCCTCTCAGGCCTGTCGGCGCGGGGTTTCGGTGCCTTGCAGGGTCTTCAGCGCGGCCAGCTGGGCCATCAGATGCGCGTGCATCGCGCGTTCGGCGCGCTGCGCATCGCCGTCCCGGATCGCGGCCAGCAGCAGGCGATGCTCTTGGATCGACGCGTCGATGCGCCCGGGCAGCTTGAGCTGGCGTCCGCGCCACAGGCGCATGAAGCGGCGCAGGTCGCCGGTGGCACGGTCCAGCCAGCGGTTGCCGGCCAAGGCCTGCACCCGTGAGTGGAACAGGTGGTTGACCCGGTAGTAGCCGTCCACATCCTGTGCGGCGGCATGGCGCTCCAGCTGGTCGTGCAGCAGCTGCAGTTGCGCCAGGTCGTCGGCACTGGCGCGCAGCGTGGCCTCATGGGCGCAACGGCCCTCCAGCATGGCCATCACCGGGAACAGCTGTTCGGCGTCGGCGTCGGTCAGCTCCACCACCCGCGCGCCACGGCGCGGCACCAGGTCCACCAGGCCCTCGGCGGCCAGCACTTTGAGGGCTTCGCGCAGCGGTGTGCGGCTGATCTGCCATTGCGCCGCCAGCGCCAGCTCGTCGATGAAGCTGCCGGGCGCCAGCTCGCGCTCGAACACCATGCTGCGCAGGCGCGCCGCCACGCCGTCGTGCAGCGAGTTGCCGTGCAGGGGTATCGGGTCGGCCATGTGCGCACTGTGATGCTGTAATTACGTGATCACAAGTCGGGATTTCCCGGGATCGGGTGTCGAGGCAAGGGGTGCCGCCCCGCCCACCGCCTGTCCCCGGTCAGGCGCCGGCCCGCGCACGGTCCAGCAGAAAGCGGCCGAAGTAGGTGGCCAGCGCCTGGTGTGCGTCCAGCGGCAACACATGGGCCACGTACTGGTCGGGCCGCACCAGCACCAGGGCGCCCTGGGCGCGGTCGATGCCGCGCAGGTCGAAGAGGTCGGGGCCGGTCTTCAAGTCGGGCGTGAAGGCCTTCTCGTAGTCCACCAGGCCGAAGCGGCCCTTGCGCGGCAGCAGCAGCGGCGGCAGGTCGTCCACCTGGAGCTCGCGGTGGCCCTGCTGGAACACCGCGCGAACGTCGATCACGCTGTCGATGTCGGCCCCGGCCGGCGTGTGGCGGCGCACCGGCGAGTCGGGTGATTCGGCCAGGAACCGGGCCAGCGCGCGCAGCCGCTGCCCGCTGGCGTCGGCAAAGGCATACAGCCGCCAGGCGCCGTCGGCCCGGTGCACATGGCCCAGGTGCATCGGCTTGGCATCGGCCAGGCGCACCACCGGCGCCGAGTGGAAGCGCATGCCGATCGGGAAGCCGCTGGCCAGGGCCTGGTGGGTGGCCGGGGCCGTCAGCACCGTGGTCGGCGCATAGTGGGTGGCAACACCGGCGGTGTAGCGGCCCGACTGGACGAAACAGGCCTGCAAGTCCTGCGGGTCCACCCCGCCCAGCTCGGGCCGGCTCGGGTCGCGGGGCGACGAGGCCATGATCCTGGACCAATCCTTGTCGAAGTCGATCAGGCCCTGGGCGATCACCTGGCGCTCGGCCGAATAGGTGCGCAGCAGCTCGGGCCCGGCGCGGCCGTCCAGCACCGCGGCCAGCTTCCAGCCCAGGTTGACCGCGTCCTCCACCCCGGTGTTGTAACCCAGGCCGCCGGTAGGCGTGAACAGATGCACGGCGTCGCCCGCCATGTAGACCCGGCCGCGGGCAAACTGCTCCGCCACCAGGGTGAGTCCGGCCTTCCACGACAGCCGCGCCAGGAACTCGACCTCGATCTCGGCGCCCAAAGCCTGACAGAACATTTGCCTGGCCTGCGCGTCTGTAACCTCGTCACCATCGGCTTCGCGCAACTGCGTGTGGAACACGAATTCGTCGACGCCGTTCAAGGCCGCCATGAAGGCGCGGCGTTCGGGGTTGAAGGCCCAGTACATCCAGGCACGCCTGGCGCCCAAAAAATCGTACAGCCCCGGCGCCTTGACATGGATGGCCATCATCTGCCCGCCTAGAAAATCGCGTTTGGCACCACCCTCGCCGCCATACACAATGCCCAGTTGCTTGCGCACCATGCTGCGCGGGCCATCCGCACCCACCAGATACTGTGCCTGCAATTCACTGATGACGCCGGTCTTGAGATCGCGTACGGTGGCGCTGACCTGCGTGCCGTGGTCGGCAAAGGCCTCGACGCGCGCAGCGAAGCGCAGATCGACCGATGCCAGTTCCGACACACGCCGCTTGAGGATGCGCTCGATGTACATCTGCGAGCAGCGATGCGGCAACTCCGCCGCACTCGCAGCGCCGTCCCCTTGGCGCGCCAGCGCGCGTGCATCGCGCGACGCCGGCAGCGCGAAGCGCGCCAGCTCATGCTTGCCA
>JAYUQJ010000358.1:0-3381 GCA_043756825.1 Betaproteobacteria bacterium
GCGCGTCTTCGCCAGGCCCGCAACCCTGCGCCCAGCAAGACCACCGCAGCCAGCACCAGTACGGCCTGGCCGGCCCGGTCGCCGGCCCAGACTGCCCAGCCCGCCTCGGACGCACTGGCGGCGGCCGGCGGCGCGGGCACGATCAGGTCACCGGTCAACAGATCGCTCAGTTCGCCGGCCTGCACGGTAAAGACCAGCGCATGCCGGCCCGGCGTGGCCAGGCTGGCAGCCGCCAGGCTGTAGCGGCCGTCGCGCTCGACCGTGCCCGTCGCCTTCAGCGGGCCACCTTCCACCGCGATGCGCGCGCCCAGCACCGGTTCATTGCTGGCGAAGTGATCGAGATAGATGACGAGCTGGTCGCCCCGCAACTCGCCCACCAATTCGAACAGTTCGCTCGCGGCTTCCACGCGCAGGGACAAGGCGCCGGCCACCGGTGCCGCCGGCTTGGCCTCGGCATGGCTGTGGTCCTCGTCGCCGTGGGCCCAGGGCCGGCCTGGCAACAGCGCGGCCAGCCACAGCGCGGCCAGCACACAGGGGCGGTACAGGTTCATGGCAAGGCTCCCAGGGCCTGGTTCAAACGTGAAACGGCGCGGCCGGCCTCGATACGGCTGCGCGCCACGTCGGCGTCGGCAGCATGGCGCTCGGCCGCGGTGCGCAGGCGGGTGGCCAGATCGATCTCACCCAGGCTGAAGGCCTTGGCCAGCAGGCCATCGGTGTCGGCGGCCAGGCGCTGGCGCGACAGCGCCCCGGCCAGCGCCCGCTGCGCTTGTTGCAGCTCGGCCAGGCTGGCCTGTCGCTCGGCCTGCAGCTGGTCCTTCAGTCGCTCGAGGGTGGTGCGGGCCTCGACGAGCTCGGCGTTGGCGGCGGCGACGCGGGGCTGGTTGCGGCCGGCGCTGGCCAGCGGAAGCCGGATCGCCAGCGTGACCGACCCGGTGCGGGGCTCGGTGCTGGCCCCGCGCTCCTGCCGGTAGGCCAGCGTCAGCTCGGGGTTGTCGCGACCGATATCGGTGGCCAGGTTCAAGCGCGCGCCGGCCGCCCGCACCGCACCGGCCAGCTGCCGCAGCGCGGGGTGCTCGTCGGCCGGCAGCGCATGGCCGGACTCCGTCTCCTCCTGCGCGGGCAGCTGCTGCAGGCCCGTCAGCGCGGCGAATGCCAGCCGGGCACGCGTGAGACGCAGCTCGGCCTCATCGGCGGCATGGCGGGCGCCCTGCTCGGCAATCTTGGCCTGGTTGAAGTCGGTGCGGGCCAGATCGCCGGCCTGAAAGCGGCGCGCCACATCGGCGGCCAGCGCTACCGCATCGTCCAGCCGGCGCTGCGTGGCCGCGCGCTCGGCATCGGCCAGGCGGGCCTGCCAGACCGCTTCGCGAAGCTCGCCGGCCAGCTTCCAGCGGGCACCCTCGGCCGCCTCGCGCAGCTGCGCCTGTTCGGCGCCGGCCAGCGCCGCCTCGCGTGCACGCTGGCCCGGCAGCCACAGCGGCAGGCTCAGGCCGGCCTCCAACTCCTGCGCGCCGGCGCGGCGGTTCAGGTGGTCGCTGCGCCCGCTCAGGCCGATGCTCGGCGGCGCCGGCAGCCAGGCATCGGCCGCCTGGACACGCGCGGCCCACTCGGCCGACCGGAAGGCCTGCGCCTGCGCCATGGGCTGGCGTTGCCAGGCGGCTTCGAACGCTTCGCCCAGGGTCTGGGCTGGCGCGCTGGGCGCCGCCAGCAGCCAGACAGCCGCAGCGCCGAGCGCGACGCCGGGCCACTGACGGCTGCGTCGCGGGCTGCACCCGAGCGGCGGCTGCGGGGCCATGGCCTGTCCCCCTGGCGCTGGCTCGGAGCGTGGGCTGGCGGGCGCCATGCAGCGGCTGCGGGCGCTCAGGGTGCGGCCACGATGGCGATCACGGTGAACTTGCCGCCCTCGTTGACAGCCTTGAACTTGACCTTGTCGCCGGCCTTGAGCTTGTCGAGCAGCGCCTTGTCCTTGACGCTGAAGACCATGGTCATCGGGGGCATGTCGAGGCTCTTGATCTCGCCGTGCTTGAGCGTGATCCGGGCCGTGTCCAGGTCGATCTTGCGCACCTCACCGTCCGACATGTCGGGCGTCGCCGCAGCAAGCGCTGCCGCCGGCTTGTGGTGCGATTGGTCAGCCTGGGCTGGCAGTGCTGCCAGCAGGGCCAGCGTGGACAGGGTCAACAGTGCATTGCGGGTTGTGTTCATCAGGGGCTTTCGATGCGGGTTGTGGGGGGGGGGATGGTGGGATGGGGGGTTGGGGGAGCGGGCGCCGAGGCCTGGGCACGGCGCGCGATCACCGCTTGCGGTCGGCAGCGCCGCCGGCGGGCAGCACGCTGACCTTGCCCACCATGCCGGCCTGGTAGTGGCCGGCGATCAGACAGGCAAAGTCGAAGTCGCCGGCGCGGTTGAAGGTCCAGGTGATCTGGCCGGTCTGACCCGGGCCGACATGCGCCATGTAGGGCTCGCTGTGCTCCATGGTCGGGAACTTGAGCATCAGCGCCGCATGAGCGTCGAGCTCCTGCTTGGTACCCAGCACGAACTCATGCAGCATCGCGCCCTGGTTGCGGATCACCAGCCTCAGGGTCTCACCTTGCCTGACCACCAGCTTGTCGGGCGTGAAACGCATGTTGTCGGCCATCGTGAAGCGCACCGTGCGCAGGCCGGGTCGGGGGTCGGCGGCGATGCCCCAGTCCTTCTGCTCCTTGTGCACCGGGCCGGCCTGCTTGGCATGGCCCGCGGCAATGTGGGCGACTGCGGGCCCGCCCAGGGTGGCTGCCACCAGCAGTGCCAGGGCCAGCCGGCCAGAGTTGCTGAATTTCATGCAGATCTCCTTGTGTCGGATCGGGGGTGGGCGGCCATGCTTGCAGTCAATGGCCGGCATGACCGCCGCCGGGCTTGCGCACCTTGACCTCGGTGCTGGTCACCGGCTTGGCCAGTGGCGGCATCGAGCTGTTGCCCTCGGCCTTGAAACGCGCCGGGTCAGGCAGCGCACCGGTCCACTCATAGGCCACTTCGCCCGGTGGGTGCCGGTACCAGCCCGGGTCGGTGTAGTCGCCGGCTTGCTGGTCCTTGCGCACTTTGACCACGCTGAACATGCCGCCCATGCCCACCGCGCCAAAGGGCCCGGTGCCGGTCATCATCGCGGCGGTGTTGTCCGGCAGCGGCATCTCCATCTCGGTCATGTCGTGCATGCCGCGCTCGCCCATCACCATGTAGTCGGGGATCAGCCGGGTGATCTGCCGGGCCACGCCAGTGTGGTCCACGCCGATCATCGTCGGCACGTTGTGCCCCATCGCGTTCATCGTGTGGTGGCTCTTGTGGCAGTGAAAAGCCCAGTCGCCCTCCTCGTCCGCAAGAAAATCGATCTGCCGCATCTGGCCGACAGCG
>JAYUQJ010000359.1:0-9372 GCA_043756825.1 Betaproteobacteria bacterium
ATGCTCGTCATAGCCCGGGCTATGACTGCGCTTTGCGCCTAGATCGCGCGCCTTTTTGGGCGTTGCTCGGTCACGCCGGAATTAATCACAGGCTCTGAGCGCGCCCGGCGGTGCCCGGCGCGGCCTTGTCACCCAGGTGTTTGTCGGCCGCCCAGCGGCTCGCCCACACTGGCAGCCTGGCGCGTGCTGCGCGCGACCGTCCCCAGGATGACCATGAACCCCCGCCCTGCCAACGCGCCCCTGCCGCCTTTCCGCAAGCTGAACTGGCTGCCGCGCGACATTGCGGTCGAGCGCCGCGCCGACGGTGTGATCGTGCTGCAGTCGCGCCATGCCCTGCAGGCCTATGAAGCCCATGTGCCGGCCTATCTGGCGCGCTGGGCCCAGGCGCGGCCGGACCAAACCTGGCTGGCCCAGCGCCAGGGTGCGCAGCGCAGTTGGCAGCACCTGCGCTATGCCGACGCCAAACGCCAGGTCGACAGCCTGACCCAGGCCCTGCTCGACCTGCGGCTGCCGGCGGGCCGCCCGGTGGCCATCCTGTCGGGCAACTCGCTGGCGCATGCGCTGATGACGCTGGCGGCGATGCAGGCCGGGCTGCCGGTGGCGCCGATCTCGCCGGCCTATTCGCTGCTCAGCCAGGACCATGCCAAGCTGAAGTACCTGTTCGGGCTGGTGCGGCCGGCCCTGGTGCTGGTGCAGGACGGCCTGCAGTTCCAGAAGGCCCTGGACGCGCTCGACCTGACCGGCATCGCCGTGGTGCATGTGGACCGTGCGCCGCAGGGGCTGGCCAGTCTGGACTTCGCCAGCCTGCTGCGCACCCGGGTTGGCGCCGAGGTGACTGATTCGATAGCCCGGATCACGCCCGACACCGTGGGCAAGCTGCTGTTCACTTCGGGCTCCACCGGCATGCCCAAGGCGGTGATCAACACCCAGCGCATGATGTGCGCCAACGTGGCCCAGGCCCGGCAGGCCCGCCACCCCACCGGCGACCAGCCGATGCAGGTGCTGGACTGGATGCCCTGGAACCACACCATGGGCGGCAATGCGCTGTTCAATGCCGTGCTCAGCGATGGCGGCACGCTGTATGTCGACGACGGCCGGCCGGTGCCCGGGTTGTTCGACGAGACCCTGCGCAACCTGGGCGAGATCTCGCCCACCTATTACGCCAATGCGCCCTCGGGCTATGCGATGCTGGTGGCGGCGCTGGAGAAAGACTCGGCGCTGTGCCGCAGCTTCTTCCGGCAGCTGGAGCTGCTGGCCTATGGCGGCGCCCGGCTGCCCGACGACCTCTACCTGCGCATGCAGGCGCTGGCGGTGCAGTACCGGGGCGAGCGCATCGTCTTCTACACCGGCTGGGGCAGCACCGAGACCGCGCCCACGTCCACCGGCACCTACTGGGAGACCGAGCGGGTGGGCCTGATCGGCCTGCCCTTCCCCGGCGTCGAGCTCAAGCTGCTGCCCTTGCACGGCGGCCCGCCCGGCCAGCCGGGCACCCTGTACGAGCTGCGCCTGCGCGGCGTGAACGTCACGCCCGGCTACCACGGCCAGCCCGAGCTGACCCAGGCGGCCTTCGACGATGAAGGCTTCTACAAGATCGGTGATGCCGGCAGCTTTGTCGATCCGGCCGACCCGCAGCAGGGCCTGGTGTTTGCCGGCCGGGTGACCGAGGAATTCAAGCTCACCACGGGCACATTCGTGCAGGTGGGCGAGCTGCGCACCGATTGCATCGCCGCCGCGTCGCCGGTGCTGCTGGACGCCCTGGTCACCGGCCATGACCGGGCCTGGGTGGGTCTGCTGGCCTGGCCCAATCTGTCGGCCTGCCGGGCCCTGATCGGCCAGCCGCTGGCCGATTTTGACGCGGTGGTGGCCCACCCCGAGGTGCGGGCCTGCGTGGCCCGCGGCCTGGCCGCCCACAACGCCAGCGTGGCTGGCGCCAGCAGCCGGCGCATTGCGCGGGTGCTGCTGATGACCGAGCCGCCGTCGATCGACGGCAACGAGTTGACCGACAAAGGCTATATCAACCAGCGCGCCGGGCTGGACCGGCGTGCGGCGCTGGTGCAGCGCCTGTACGCCGAGCCGCCCGATGATGCCGTGATGGTGCTGCCCGCCTGACGCGCCCGCCATTGCCTTGACCCTCCAGAACCTTGCCCACGCCCCGCCGATGACAACTGCCACCACCACCCTGTCCAGCCCCCTGGCCCTGACCCGCGGCCCGGCCTGGGCCCACCGCATCACGCTGGCCCCGCTCACCAACTGGCAAAGCCATGCCGACGGCACGCTGGGAGACGACGAATACCGCTGGCTGACGATGCGGGCCCAGGGCGGCTTTGCGATGACGATGACCTGCGCGGCCCATGTGCAGGCCGACGGCCAGGGCTTTCCGGGGCAGCTGGGCGCCTGGTCGGACGCGCACCTGCCCGGCCTGGCGCGGCTGGCCCGGGGCATCCACGCAGCGGGCAGCGTGTCGAGCCTGCAGATCCAGCACTCGGGCCGGCGCGCCGACCCCAAGCTCACCGGCCAGCCGCTGGTGGCGCCCTGGGACGACGCCGAGACCGGCGCGCGCGCGCTCAGCACCGCCGAGGTCGAGCAACTGGTGCAGGATTTCATTGCCGCTGCACGGCGCGGTGAGCAGGCCGGCTTCCAGGGCGTGGAATTGCACGGCGCCCACGGCTACTTGCTGGCCCAGTTTCTGGATGGCGAGCACAACCAGCGTGGCGACCGCTACGGCGGCAGCTTCGAGAACCGCAGCCGGATCCTGTTCGAGATCATCGACGGCATCCGTGCCTGCACCGGCCCGGACTTCCAGCTCGGACTGCGTCTGTCGCCCGAGCGCTTTGGCATCACCCTGCCCGAGTCGCTGGCGCTGGCCCGGGCGGTGCTGGCCGGTGGTCAGCTCGACTACCTGGACATGTCGCTGTGGGATTGCTTCAAGGCCCCGCTGGACGCCGCCTTCGCCGACCGGCCCTTGATCCAGCACTTTGCCGCGCTCGAGCGCGGCGCCACCCGCCTGGGGGTGGCTGGCAAGATCATGGACAGCGCCACCGCCCAGCGCTGCCTGGATGCCGGCGTCGACTTTGTGCTGATCGGCCGCGGCGCGATGCTGCACCATGACTTTGCCCGCCGCGCATTGGCCGATGCGGCCTTCACCTGCATCGAGCGCCCGGTGAGCCGGGCCCATCTGCAGGCCGAGGGCCTGGGGCCGGCATTTCTGCAGTACGTGACCAGCACCTGGCCGCGCTTTGTGGCGGACGGCTGAAGGCAAACCACCCGGCGCTGCCGCGCAGCCCTTGCGCCGCGCCGGCGGTCAGGCAGCGTCGGCTTGCGGACGCCGGCGGCCTCGCTCCCAGGCCTGCAGGGTCTGCTGCCAGGCTTGCAGGCGCGGGTCGGCGCCGGGGCTGTCGGCCCCGGTGGCCACGATCAGCTGGTCGAGCAGGATCTGCTGGTCGGTGCTCCAGGCCTGCGGAAAGCTGGGCACGATGCGCAGCCGCAGGTCGCCGCGGGGCCCGCGCCGGCCGAGCGGAAAACCCTCGCCCGCCAGCGTGTAGTCCAGCCGGTCGCGCACCAGCGCAAGGCGCTGCAGGCCGGCCAGGGTGGGCACCATCACCGACCTGCCGGCAGCCCAGGCAAAGCCGTTGACCGGCAGCTCGCAGTGCAGCTGGCCGGCGTCGTCCCACTGGAAGAAGGGGTGGGCCTGCAGTTCGACCCGGATCAGCAGATCGCCCGGGCTTTGGCCCGGTCGCATGCGCCGGCCGTCGACATGCAATTCGTCGCCGTTGCGCACGCCCGGCGGCAGCCGCACGGTGACCCGGTAGCCCGGGCTGTCGCGCTGGCCTGCGCCGCCGCAGCCGGCGCAGGCCTGTTGCAGCACACCGTTGGCCTGGCAATCGGCGCAGTCGACCAGGCGGCTGAACAGTCCATACCAGCCGGCCTGCCTGGACTGGCCGGCGCCGGCGCAGGCCGGGCAGGGCGGTGCCGGGCGGTGCTGGCCGCTGCCTTGGCAATCGGCACAGGTTTCACGCTCTCTGCCGCGCAGCACGCGGGTGCAGCCCAGTGCAGCTTCTTCCAGGCTGAGCCTGACCTTGCGGCGGATGGTGCGCCGCGGCGGGCCGGGCGGCGCAGCCTCGGCCGCAGGCTCGGCCCGGGGCGGGGTGGCGGGCCCGGCCCCACGCGCCGCGGACGGAGCGCCGGGCGCCCGATCGCCCAGACTGGACGGGAAGCCGGCATGGCGCAGGGCCTCCCAGGCCTGGTTGATGCGCTGCATGCGGCCGGCAGCGGCGGCGCTGGGGTTGCGGTCGGGGTGCCATTGGCTGGCCAGGCGCCGCCAGGCGGCCTTGACCTCGGGTTCGCTGGCACCGGGCGCCAGGCCCAACTCGGCGTATGCAATGTCGCTGACCACGGGCGTTCTCTCCTGTCGGCGGGGATGGTAGCCCAGCGGTCAGGGCGGGCCCCTCAGGCCGAGACGATCCAACCTTCCAGCGCATCCACGCCCGCCGGCAGGCCCCAGGCCGGCTGGCCCGAGGCCCAGGCGGCCTGCACCAGGCACAGCACCGCGTCCAGGGCATCGCCGCTGGCATCGTCGGCCAGCGCATCGCGCTGGGCTGCACTGAGCTTCAGGCGCAGACCCAGGGGGCTGCGGCCCTGCTCCAGGGCGTCGACGATGTCCTTGCGCGCGATCAGCCGGTCGGGTGTCTGCTTGGCCTTGGTGTCGCTCTTGTAGGGCCGGCGCATGATCAGCGTGCGCGCCAGCAGGCCGGGGTAGGCCTCCAGCGCCACCCGCTGCGGGTCGCCCTGGCTGGGCGCATGCGCCGGAAACTGCAAACCCGCGGCCCGCAGCAGCGGCAGGCCGGCGTGCAGCATCCAGGCCACCGGCGGGTTGACCCATTTCATCGACGCGCTGCTGCCCGCCGGCAGGTCGCAGGCGCGGTGGGCAAACTTGCCGCCCACGGGCCGGGCATCGCAGAACGCGGCGAAGCGGTCGCGGATCACGCTGCGGGTCAGGCTGGCATAGTGGTCGTTGCAGGCAGCCCAGTCGAGCGGCCAGCCCAGCTGCTGCACCAGTTCGCGCGGCAGGCCGAAGGGCAGGTCGAAGCCGCCGACCCACGGCCCCGGCTGCTGCAGCCAGGCGCCGAAGGCCGGCAGGGTGTCGAAGCGTTGCAGGCCGTCCAGCCGCAGCAGTGCACCGACCCGGCGACCACTGGCCAGCACGATGGATTTGCGGCGGCTCGGTGCGCTGGAGAAATCGACGCCTATCAGGGGTAAATACATTTTCGCATTGTCGGTTCAGGGCCGTCGCCGCGGCAGCGATCCCCGATTCGTGTGCAATCGCGGGTCGGCCTTCGCCAGCCACTCGCCGCCTTCCGGCGGCTCACCCGGCGCCCTCAAAGCCCTTGCAAGCGCTCGGCTGCACAGGCTTGTCCCGGGCATGACTGACGCTATCGCCCCGGCGGCGGCAGCATCCGACCAACATGAACAGGCCGACGCTCTGGTTGACCCTCAGCCAGCGCGCTGCGCATTGGAGCCCCACCACCCGGGGCCTGCTCTGGACGGTCGCAGCCGGCTTGGTGTTTTCGATGCTCAACGCGGTGCTGCGCGCCTTGACCCAGCACGTCGACCCCTTCCAGACCCAGTTTCTACGCTATTTCTGCGGCCTGCTGGTCTTGCTGCCGGTGGTCTGGCACCACGGTTTTTCGCAGTACCGGCCGCGCCAGGTGGGCGGGCAGTTCGTCCGGGGTGCGGCGCATGCCTTGGGCCTGTGCCTGTGGTTCAACGCCTTGCCGCACATTCCGCTGGCCGACATGACCGCCATCGGCTTCACCGGGCCGATCTTTATCATGATCGGCGCCTATGTCTTTTTCAAGGAGCCTATGCGTTGGGCGCGCTGGCTGGCCTGCGCCCTGGGCTTTGCAGGGGTGCTGATCGTGGTCGGGCCCAAGCTGTCGGGCAGCGGCGGCTGGTATCACCTGGTGATGCTGGCCTCGGCGCCGGTGTTTGCAGCGTCCTTTCTGCTGACCAAGGCACTCACGCGCTACGAGACCGCCGGCGTGATCGTGGTCTGGCAGTCGATCACCGTGTCGATCATCAGCTTGCCGATGGCCCTGCTGCACTGGCAGGGGCTGTCGCTCGGGCAATGGCTGGCGTTTGCGCTGTGCGGCGTGCTGGGCAGCGCCGGGCACTACTGCCTGACCCGGTCGTTCGCAGCGACCGATATCTCGGCCACCCAGTCGGCCAAGTTCCTCGACCTGGTCTGGTCGGCCGCGATGGGCTGGCTGTTGTTTGCCGACGTGCCCAGCCAGACCACCTTGCTGGGCGGCACGCTGATCTGTGCGTCCACCCTCTGGGTGGCCCATTGGGAGGGCCGCAGCGCGCGCCAGGGTGCCGCCGCCCTGGCCCAGGTGCGCCGTGACGCCGAGGCCGACCTGGCCAGACTGCCCTGAGGTGCCGCCCGGGGCCGCTGGCCTCACAGGGCCAGCAACAGCACCCCGGCCACGATGCAAGCTGCCCCCAGCAGGCGCAGACCGCGGTCGGTCTCGCCCAGCAAGCGCCCACCCAGCAGTGCGGCAAACAGCATCGACACCTCGCGCGCCGGCGCTACATGCGACAGCGGCGCCATCTGTACCGCGTACAACACCAGCACATAGCCCAGCGGGCTGAACGCGGCCAGCACCAGCGCGGCCCGCCATTGCTGCTTGAAATCGCGCACGAAGCCCGACCGGTCGGCCAGCGCGCTGGGCAGCATGAAGGGGATGCGCAACAGGTTGCCGACGTAGTCCACCAGGATCGGCGAGATCAGCATCACCTTGACGGCATAGCCGTCGAGCACGGTGTAGACCGCGATCAAGGCGCCGGTGGCCGCGCCCCAGCGCAGGCCGGCCAGGGTGCGGGCTCGCCGGGCTGCATCCTGGCCGGGCCGCCACAGCGCAGGGCCGCCGGCAATCAGCAGCACGCCGCCGCTGACGCCCAGCACGCCTGCGGCAGTGCGCCAGCCGAAGGGCTCACCCAGCAGCAACACCGCACCGAAACAGCTGAGCAAGGGGCCGCTGCCGCGAGCCACCGGGTAGACCACGGTCAGATCGGCAGCCCGGTAGCCTGCCAGCAGCACATTGAAGTAGGCCAGGTGGGTCAGCCCGCTGGCCCCCAGCAGGCCCCACTCCTGCCAGCCCCAGGCCGGGGCCTCGCGCAGCAGCATCACCAGGCCCAGCGGTGCCCACAGCAGCACGATCATCAGCGCACCCATCGTCACGAAGTGGGCGCCGCCGCCAGTCTTCTTGGCCACGATGTTCCAGCCCGCATGCAGCAAGGCGGCCAGCAGGACCAGGGCGATGGCGCTGAGGGGCATCGGCCATTGTGCCGGCAGGCGGGGCCAGGGCCGTCGCCGCGGCGCCTCTGGCAAGGTCGGTAGCGACGTCTGTCGGGGCGTCTGTCGTGGCATAAACGGCCGGCAGCGCTACAGTGGATGCGGCCGCGACCCGACGCTGCCTCCGCCTGAAGCCCACCGCCAGCACCCATGACCACCACCCACCCCGATCTGGTGCACGCCCTGCGCGGCAGCACCCTGGAATCCTTTCACCGAGGCGCGCTGGCCATCGTCGACGGCGACGGCGACCTGCTGTGTGCGCTGGGCGATGTGGACCGGCCGGTCTTTCCGCGCTCGGCCTGCAAGGTGCTGCAGTCCCTGCCGCTGGTGGCCAGCGGTGCGGCCGACGCCTGGGGATTGAGCGATGAGGAACTGGCGCTGGCCTGCGCCTCGCACGGCGGTGAGCCGCGCCACACGGCCGCCGCCGCCAGCATGCTGGCCAAGGCCGGGCTGGACGCGTCGGCGCTGGAGTGCGGCAGCCACTGGCCCAGCCATGACGGCGCGCTCAAGGCGCTGGCGCGCAGCGGCGGCGAGCCCGGCGTGCTGCACAACAACTGCTCGGGCAAGCATGCCGGCTTTGTCTGTGTGGCTTGTCTGATGGCGCGCGCAAGCGGCCGAGCGCCGGCCGAGTTCGTGCGCGGCTATCTGCAGCCAGACCATCCGGTGATGCGCGAGGTGGCTGCCGCACTGGGGGCGGCGACCGGCGTTGACATCGACCAGGCGCCTCGCGCCACTGACGGATGCTCGATCCCCACCTACGCCATCCCCTTGCGCCGCCTGGCCCTCGGGTTTGCCCGGGTGGCCACCGGGCAGGGCCTGTCGACCGGCCATGCCCAGGCCGCGCGAAGGCTACGCCAGGCGGTGGCCCGTGCGCCCTTCTTCGTTGCCGGCAGCGGCCGTTTCGACACGCGGGTGATGGGCCTGCTGGGCGAGCGGGTGTTCTGCAAAGTGGGCGCCGAGGGCGTGTTCTGCGCCGCCTTGCCCGAGCAGGGCCTGGGCGTGGCGATCAAGGTGGACGATGGCAACAACAGCCGTGCGGCCGAGGTGGTGATGGCCGCCGTGATCGAGGCCCTGGTGCGGCTGGATGACGTCGAGCGCCTTTTCATGCGCGGCTTGAGCGACCTGCCCCTGGTCAACTGGAACCGCATCGAAGTGGGCCGGCTGCAAGCCAGCGCGAGCCTGCGGTCGGCGCTCGGGGTCGGCAGGCCGGCATGAGCGGCTGCGCCACCCGGGGCCAGGGCCGCCGCCGCACCGGCCACGCCCCTGGCGCCGGGCGCGGCGCTGGGTTGGCCGCACCCTGGGACCGCACGACCTCTTGGAGAACCACCATGCCAGCCACCCGCCGCAGTTTGCTGTCCGCCGCCTTGGCCTGTGCGGCCCTGGCCTGCCTGCCGTGCCCGGCGCTGGCGCAGCCCCTGGGCGCCGAAGAGCGGCGTGCCGTGCGTGACACCATCGAGGGCCAGCTCAAAGCCCTGGCGCTGGGCGATGCCGTGCGTGCCTTCAGTTATGCCTCACCCACCCTGCGTCGTCAGTTTGGCGACGCCGAGACCTTCATCGGCATGGTGCGTCAGGGCTACCCGATGGTGATCCGGCCGGCGTCCACGGCTTTTTTCGAGCCCGAACGCGCAGACGGTCAGGTCTTGCAGGTGGTACAGCTGCAAGACGCCGCCGGCCAGCGCTGGTTGGCCGCCTACCAACTGGTGCAGTTGCTCGACCAGGCTGGCAGGCCCTGGCGCATCAACGGGGTGGTAGTGACCGCAGACACCGGAAAATCATCGACCTGATGCGCTTCAAGCCGGCAATCCGGTGAGCCTGCGGCAGGCGGGTTTATGACCACCCGGGACTTGACACAAAGCCCATCCCACCAAGTTGGCTGCGGCCTACCAGACCGGCGTGGCCCAGTTGCGCTCCCAACTGCGGCGCAGCTAGTGCAGTGTTCAACGCTATTCGCGACATAAAACCGTGGATTTGCCGCTGTGGCGGCGTTGCAAATCCTCGCCATGCCACTGGGCATGGCTGCG